>CAZRBE010000036.1:4669-8559 GCA_964598285.1 uncultured Mycoplasma sp. | reverse complement strand
TGCCATATCTTACAAGTAAAGTATATCTTTTTTTTTGTTTTTTGTAAACCTTTTTATTAATTTATGCTATACTTTTATAGAGGTGTTACGATATGAAAAAAATAAATTTCTTTATAAGTATTGTTATTGGTAAGATATCTTTGTTTTTATGTAAGTTAATTGGTAGAGGAAGTTCAATGCCTGGTACTATAGCTTATAAATTTAATAAAAATATTCTTAATGATTTTAAATTACCTCCCATTGTTATTGCGGTTACTGGTTCATCTGGAAAAGGATCAACTTCTAAAATAATACATGATGTTTATAAAGATTTAGGTTATAGTGTTTCATATAATAGCAAGGGTTCTAATGAAAGAAGTGCAATTATTACTACTCTTTTAGAAAATTGTAAAATAAATGGTGTTATTAAAACTGATATTTGTGTTTTTGAAATGGATGAAAGATATGCAAAATACGTTTTCCCTTATATTAAACCAACTCATGTTGTCATAACAAATATTACAAGAGATCAACCACCTCGTCAAAGACATTTTGATTTTGTTTATGAAGAAATAAAAAAATCTTTAAATAAAGATATTCATTTAATTATTAATGGTGATGATCCTTATTTACAAAAGTTTAATTTAAATCATGAATATAATGTTACTTATTATGGTGTTGAAAAATTAAAATATTCTTCTAAAAATAATAATTTTAATAGTTTAAATATTTATCGTTGTCCTAAATGTTTAAAACCTTTAAGTTATAGTTTTTATCATATTGAATCATTAGGAGATTATTATTGTACTTCTTGTGATTTTAAAAGACCTGAAATAAGTTATAAAGTAACAAATTGTGATTATGATAAAAATAAAATAAAAATAAATAACAAATATGAAATAAGTATTACTAATAATATGTTGTTTAATTTATATAACACCGTCGCAGCTTTTACAACTCTTGTTATAAATGATTTAAATAAAGAAGAAGTTGCTAAAAGTATTTCTAAAATTAATAATAATGATAAATTATTTAAAGATTTAAAATATAAGTCTCGTAAAGTATATATTTTAAATAATAAAGCAGAAAATGCTTCTACTTATAATCAATCTATATTATTTTCATCTCGTGATAATAATTTAAAAACTATTGTTTTAGGTTGGAAAGAAATTTCTAGAAGATACAATTTTGATGATGTTTCTTGGTTATATGATATTGATTTTGAATTGTTAAATAATGGAAAAATTGATAAAATAATTTGTACTGGTCCTCAAAAATATGATTTAGCAACTCGTATGAAATATGCTGGCTTTGATGAAAAGAAAATAAAAGTTTATTATGATTTATTTGATGCTGCTGAAGAAATAAAAAAATCTAAAGGAACAATATATGCAATACTAAATTTTGATTATATAAAACCTTTTAAAGATATTATGGAGGATATAAAATGAAAATAATAATTGGACATTTATATTATGATTTAATGAATTTATATGGTGATAATGGTAATATAAAAGTTTTAGAATATCAATTAAAAAGCCAAAAAGTTGATTATGAAATAAAGAAATTATCTTTAGATGATAAAATTAATTTTAAAGATATAGATTTAATTTATATAGGATCTGGTACTGAAGAAAATGAAAAACTTGTCTTAAAAGATTTATTAAAATATAAAAAAGACATAAAAGAAGCTTATTTAAGTAATAAATTTTTTTTAATAACAGGAAATGCTATTGAATTATTTGGTCAATATATTATAGATAAGAATAAAGATATTAACAAAGCACTTAATTTATTTAAATATTATACTAAAGAAGAAAGCATAAGAATAGTTGGTGAAGTTTCTGTTACTACTAATTTTTTAAAAGATAATCTTTTAGGTTTTGTTAATCACCAAGGAAATATATATAATGATAAAAGTAAAATAGATTATGGAATATATAAAAATAATTTTTATGGAGGATATTTATTAGGTCCAATACTCGCTAGGAATCCTGAATTTATGGAATACTTTATAACAAAGTTAATTAAGTATAAAAATAAAAAAATGAAAATTAAAAGCTTCAACACTCATTTAGATGAAGAAGCTTATTTAGATTATATTGCATTAAAAAATAGTTAATATTAAAAAGTTAATTATTTTTTTTTGATAATAAAATTAGGAAATGCTTTTGTCAATCTATTATATAAAATAGATTTTGATTCTAAAAATTCTTTTATCTTTTCATTTATATCTTTACTAGAATCTTTTTTTATCAATTTAGCATCTTTAGTAAATTTAGAAATGATAGAAAAAGAGAATATAAAATCAATTAAAAATATTATTAATAAACTTATAAAAATAATGTTTAAAAGAAAAAGTGGCATTTTAAAAATTAATGATAATAAAATTGGATTTATAAAATATAAAAGTAATAGCCCTAATGCTCCAAAACAGACAGCATTTGACAAACATATTCTTCCATTTATATTAAACAATCTTTTAGAATAATCCCACCATCTTGTATTAAATAATTTTTCCATTATAAAACTTACAATATATTCTACTACACTGCATAATACTACTGCTAAAACAAATAAAGTTAGTGGTTCATTAATATATTTTTGTAAAAATATAATCATTAAAATAGCAGCTGTTCCATAAATAGGACAAATTGGCCCTACTAAAAATCCTCTATTGGCAAATTTTTTATCATTAATAGAACAATAAATAGTTTCTATAATCCATCCTAAAAAAGAATAAATAATAAATAAGACAAATAATACTTTAAAGCCATACATAAAATATTCCTCCTTTTCATTAAAAAAGGTAAACTTAAAGCTTACCTAGAAATTTTTATGTTGCAAAAATTTTGGAATATCAATTTCAGTAGGCTCAAATCCTCCAGAACTTGAATCATCTCCTTCATCATCACTATCATCAATAACTTCAGTTTCATAATCAGGTGTTTTTCTTGTATTTGAAACTTCTTTAAATAATGGTTGTGTTTTTGCTTTTTTATCAAAACCAGTAGCAATAATAGTTACAATAACTTCTTCATTTAAATTTTCATTTATTACAGAACCAAATATAATATTTATATCAGTATTAGAAGCTGCTCTTACCACTTCTGCTGCTTGTTCGGCTTCAAATAAAGTAAGATTTGCTCCACCTGTAATATTTATAATTGCATCTGTAGCGCCATGAATTGATGTTTCAAGAAGTGGAGATGAAACAGCTTGTTTTGCAGCTTCAACTGCTCTATCTTCTCCCATTCCAATTCCTATTCCAATAATTGCATTCCCAGATTTTTCCATAACAGCACGAATATCAGAAAAATCTAAGTTAACAAGTCCAACTACTGCAATTAAATCAGAAATTGATTGAACACCACGCAATAAAACATTATCAACTTCTTTAAAAGCATCTAACATTGATGTTGATTTGTCAATTATTTCTCTTAACCTATCATTTGGTATTACTATTAAAGTATCAACATGTTTTTTTAATTCTTCAATACCTGTAACAGCATTTTCCATTCTTCTTTTTCCTTCAAATGAAAATGGACGAGTTACTATTGCAACAGTCAAAGCTCCAAGATTCTCTGCAATCTCTGCAATAATAGGGGCTGCTCCTGTTCCTGTTCCACCACCCATACCACAGGTAATAAATACCATATCAGCACCTTTTAATGCTTCTTCTAATTCTTTTTTAGCTTTAATAGCTGTTTCTTTCCCTATTTCTGGTTTTGCACCAGCACCTAATCCTGTCCCAAGTTGAATTTTTTTTTCAGCTTTAGAAGCATTTAAAACTTGAGAATCAGTATTGACTACAATAAACTCTACACCTCTAACTCCAGCATCAATCATTCTGTTTACGGCATTACCTCCGCCACCACCAACACCAACAACCTTAATTTTGGCTAATTGAT
>CAZRBE010000036.1:0-4659 GCA_964598285.1 uncultured Mycoplasma sp. | reverse complement strand
TCAAACATTACTTATCATCTCCTTCAAATAACTTAAATATTTTGCTTAGCACACCAGATGCCCCTATTTTTTTTCTTGTTGATAACATTTCTTCTATTCTTTCACTAGCAAACATAGTATATTCCTTATCTCTTAATTCTAATTTTTCATTAAAATATTTTATTATACCATAACTACTAGAATATTTATTTCCCCTTATTCCAACTACTCCTAAACTAATGATACTAGCATTCCTTACGAATAACTCTTCTACAATAGCATCAAACCCCAACATAGATGTTATCCCTCCTGATACAATTATATAACCTATTTCTCGATTTGTTAAGTTATTTATTTCTTTTTTGATTTTTTTTAACATCTCAACACATCTTGCCTCTATAATCTCTGATAAATTATATTGATTTATTAAAACTTCTTCACCTAATCTGTTAATACAAGTATATATTTCTTCACTATCAGCATATTTTCTATTTGCAACTGCAAATCTCTCTTTTATAATCTTTGATTGCTCTAATTCGGTTTTATAATTAAAACTAATATCACTATCAATATTATTTCCCCCCATTAATAATATTTTTTCTTTAATCATTATTCCTTTATTAAAAATTGAAATTTTTGTTGTTTCACATCCAATATTAGCAAGAGCAACCACTTTACTATCTAAATCATCAGTTTTAATAGAATAATAATCTCCAGTAGAAGAAAAAGCAATATCAATAACTTCTAAGTTGAGATTTTCTAAAATGCTGACAACAGAATAAACATTTTTTTGTGGTACTGCTGATACAATAGCTTTAACAGATAATTGACTTCCTTGTAATCCCAAAGGATTTTTCACTTTTTCTTGTTTGTCTATCTTATATTCAATAGGCAATATAGTAACAACTTCAGTACCCGGCTTAACATTATTCTTTAATGAATTTTGCAAACAATTAAAAATAATATCTCCATTTATTTTTTTATCTTCTGTTGCTATTGCAACAGTTCCTGTAACTATACTAAAATCAATATTATTTGATGGAACAATAGCAAGTATTTTATCTACTTTAGTACCTAATTTACTTTCAATTGATTTAATTCCCTTTTTTATAGCATTACTAACTAAAGAAGGATTTATAATCAATCCTTGTTTAACACCAGAAGATTTAATTTTTACTGATGCTAAGCAATTATATTTAGAATGAAAATATTCTAAAGCAATAATTTTTATACTATCTGTCCCAATATCAATACTCGTAAATATTTTTCTCATATATTACCCTCTTATTTCTTACTTAGATTATACTATAAATAATAATAAAAAAGCAATTTTTTTATTAAAATTGCTTTTTGTATATCATTTTTATTAAAAAAGTTAATTATGGATCTTATTCTCTTACAAATTTATTAAATTTATCTATTTTTTTATCAGATAAGTCAGTATCCTCTAGATCTTTAAATAATATTTTTTGATCTTTTGTTAATTTTTTAGGAATAACAACTTTAATTACTACATACATATCTCCATATGTATCATAATTAACATCTTTTACTCCCTTACCTCTTAATCTGTGTTGATCTTGTGTTTCTGATCCTTCGGGTACTGTTAAAGTTACATTACCATGAGGAGTTTTTATTTCTTTTTTACATCCAAAAATAGCTTCAGTAACAGTTATTGGCAATTCAAGATAAATATCATTTCCTTTTCTTTCATAAAAATCATGATTTTGAACATTAAATTCTATATATAAATCTCCATTAGGTCCAGATCCACTGCTTGGTTCACCATAACCACTTAATCTGATACGATTACCAGTATCAACTCCTTCAGGTACTGTAACTTTTAATTCTTTAGTAACTTTTAATTTCCCAGTCCCATGGCAATCTGAACAAACTTTATCATAAGTTTTTCCAGTTCCTTCACACTTATTGCAAGTTGTTTTGGTTAAAAAACTTCCAAAAATAGTTCTTTGTTCTCCTGTTACTGTTCCACTTCCATGGCAATTTGGGCAAACATGTTCTCCAAATCCTCCAACTCCATCACATTTACTACATTTATCAGTTGTTGTAATTTGGATTGCCTTTTCACATCCTAGAATTGCATCCATAAAAGAAATATTCATATTTACTAAAGCATCAGAACCTTTTCTATTGTTTTTGCTATTTGATTTTTTACCAAACGATCTTCCTCCAAAGGAAGAAAAGCCTGAAAAACCACCATCTCCAAAAATTTCATCCATTATATCAGATAAATCAAAGTCTTCAAAATTGAATCCACCCATTCCTCCCATGCCGCTACTTTGTCCATTATTGTCAAAAGCAGCATGCCCAAATTGGTCATATTGTTTTCTTCTTCCTTCATCTGATAAAACCGCATAAGCTTCCTGTATTTCTTTGAATTTTTCTTCTGCTCCTGTTTCTTTATTTACATCAGGATGATACTTTTTTGCAAGTCTACGAAAAGCAAGTTTTATATCATCTGCACTTGCACTTTTATCAACACCTAAAGTTTCATAATAATCTTTTTTTGCCATACTACACTTTTGCCTCCTACTTAAAAATTATAAATTTTCTTCAAATTTATCAAGTGTTTCTTCAAATAAATCTAAAGCTTTATCTATTGTATCATCATTTTCTATATCTATTCCTACTTTTTTTAAAATATTTAGTGAATAATCACTGCCACCACTTTTTAAAAACAGCAAATAATTTTCTAATGCTTTATCTTTACCACTTAAAATATCCTTTACAATACGACAAGCAATAGAAATTCCTGTAGCATATTTATACACATAAAATCCACTATAGAAATGAGATATTCTAGCCCATTCCATCTTTATCTGCTCATCTGATATTATATCTTTGCCATAATACTTCTTATTTAAATTATAATAAGTATTACTAATTACTTCTTCAGTTAATATTTTACCAGTTTGTTCCATATTATACAAATCTCTTTCAAATTCTGCAAACATCGTTTGTCTAATCAAAGTTGTTCTAAAAATCTCTAATAAATTATACAAATAATATAATTTTTCTTTTTTTGTTTTAGCATGTTCACTGCAATACTTATTTAAAAGTATCTCATTAACAGTAGATGCAATTTCTGCTAAAAAGATTGTATAATTTGCTACAGGATAATTGTTATTTTTATGAGAATAATAGCTATGCATAGAATGACCTAATTCATGAGCAATAATTGATGCATCATAAAATGTTCCTTCAAAATTAAGTAAAACATAAGGATCACTATCATAACATCCCCAAGAATATGCTCCGGTTTGTTTATTTTCATTATGAAAGACATCAATACAATTACTATTTATTATCTTAGTTAAATCGTCTATATATTCTTCTCCAAGAGGGGCTAAAGCAGATTTAACTAATTCTATGGCTGCTTCATAAGAATATTTCTTATCATTATCTTTTACTAAAGGAGCTGATATATCATACATATGTAATTCATCCAATTTCAAGATTTTCTTTTTAAGTAAAATATAACGATAAGATAAATCTATTCTAGAATTAACTTTATTAATTAAATTATTATACAAAGTCTCACTAATATTATCATTATATAAAGCCATCTGTAAAGGACTTTTATAACCTCTTTCATTAGCTATAAAAAAATTTGTTTTTATATTCCCATATAATGTCGCTGCTAGAGTATTTTTGTGTTTTATATATTCTTCATAATAATTTTCAAATGCTTGTTGTCTTATTTTTCTATTATGATCTTTTAAATAAACACCAAAATTGCTTTGATTAAGCGGTAACATTTTACCATTAATTTTTAAATCTTGAAATTTCAAATCAACAACATCCAATGTTTCAAATACATCATTTGAAACATTAAATACTTCCCCAAGACGTGCCATCATAGCTTCAGATTTTTCATCCAAAATATATTTTTTTTCACGAAAAGCTTCTGTTAAAGGAAATTCATATTCCTTTAATTTTTTATTTTCTTTAATAAATTGTTTTATCTTTTTGTAATCTTCTTTTAATAATTCTGGAATAAAGAAGGATATTTTAGCGACAATTTCATCACTTAATTTATCTATTGTTGTTGTTAATATTTTAGAATCAGATACTTGCATATCCTCATGATATTTTAAATTAGAATAAACAATCAATTTTTCTAATATTCTATTTATCTCGTAGTAAATAGTAATACTGTCATATAAAATATTACTATTTTTTAAAATAGTACCTTTATATGTTAAAAATTTATTACTTAAATTTTTTACTTTATTTATATCTTCTTCTAGTTTTTCTTTACTATCATATATTTTTTTTAAATCCCATTTATAATTATTATCAATATTACTGCGCTTTTCGTTAGACATTTTAAATATTCTCCTTTATTTATATAAGAAGTCCTTTAAGGACTTCTTATATTTTATTATCTTTTATTTTTTTTCTTCATATTCAGCATCTTTTACTGTTTCTTTTTGTTCTTCTTCTGGCTGTTCTTTATTTTCTTTAGATGCATCATTTGCTTGTTGATATACTTTAGCAGCAAGAGCATAAGTTACTTCTTGTAATTTTTCTGTTTTATTTTTAATATCTGAAACATCATTTTTATCAATTGCTTCTTTTAATTCTTTAACTTTTTCAAGAGCATCTTCTTTTTCTTTATCAGAAACTTTATCTCCTAAATCTTTTAAAGCTTTTTCT
>CAZRBE010000035.1:0-8665 GCA_964598285.1 uncultured Mycoplasma sp. | reverse complement strand
CTCTATGTAAATCTATAAAATATTTAATACTAGGATATTTTTCTTTTGTTTCCTTAAAATAATTTCTAGAATAATAATAAGTATCTTTATACTCTTTATTATTTTTTATGACTGCTTCTACTGGGCTTCTTTCTTCAACAATAGAATTAATATCATATAATTTTAATTGTTCTTGTAAAATATAAGATGCAGTTTTAACATTAGAGTCTGGTAAATTTAAATTATAATCAAGAGTAGTATATTCTTCTTTATCATGAGTATTATAAATATAAATAAGTGGCAAAGCGTTGACTAAATCATCTATAGCAATTTTTGATGATTCTACTTTTTTATTTAATATAGAAATTAAATTATCATCTTTTTTTGTTAATGATTTAAAAGTAGAAAATAATATTGAATTACTTTTTTTACTACTTATAAAATTTTGTTCTTTAAAAATTAAATTATTAAATGCTTGTTCATCAAAAATGGATAATGCTATAAAATAAAATATAAAACAAACAACAATACATACTATTATTTTTTTCATAATTTATAATCCCTTCTTTATAATATATGAAAATTATAATAGAATATATAAACATATTTTGTCGTTATATTGTTATATATTATGAATTGTTTTATTAATTCCCTCACTTAATAATTTACTTAATTTATCTATTAAAAAATCAACTTCTTTAGGAGTTACCATAAGATTATATCCAATAGGAGTTAAAACATCAAAGATTAAGGACTTTTTTTCTAAATTGGATAAAGTACCTAATTTTCCAAAAAAATATTTCTTTTCTTCTTCCTTTAAAAATAAATCTTTTTCTTTTAAATAATTAATTTTATTAAATGGTATCAATTTATTTTTTTTATTATCTTTATATCTTATATTATAACTAAAATGTTTCTCCATATAATTAATAGTGTCACTTACAATTGTTACTGCATCAACTACCATAGGAATTCCTATGGCAATAACTGGTATTCCTATTATATCTTTAGATATTTCTTTTCTTTTATTACCAATGCCAGACCCAGGGCTTATTCCTGCATTTGTTATTTGAATTGTTTTACATACCCTGTCAACAGAATCACTTGCTAAAGCATCAATAACAATAACAAAATCAGGTTTGACTAATTCAATAATTTTTTTTAACATATCACTAGTTTCAATACCAGTTTCCCCCATTACTCCTGGGTTAAACATTGAAGTAATACGGTATCCTTTTTCCAAAGATCCATATAAATCATAAATATGTTTTGTTACTATAATATTTTCACTAGTTTTTACTCCTAAAGAATCTGGAGTAGATTTATCATTTCCTAAACCTATTATCATACAAGAATAATTAATGGATATATTCTCAGTTTTTAATATATTACCCAATTCTTTTATAAATATTTGTTTTACATTTAAATAATTAGTATAATCTGTAACATCATCAAAATAAATTGTTGTATAATAGCCCTCTTTTTTAGATATCATTTTTTCTTGTTCTTTATTAATGTAAAAAGAGCTTACTTTAATATTATTCTTTTGATATGTTTTTTTATCTAAAACATCTATTTTATTAGTAGTCATAATATCCTCAACTAAATCAGTTCTAACTTCAAAAAAGCTTAAATTTTTCATTTTCATTTATCTCACCTAATGTTAGTTTAAGTAATTTAAGTTATTTAATGTAAAAATAGTTTGCTTTTTATTGTTTTTTTTGTTAATATTATATTGATAAAAAAAGTGAGGTGAAATTATGCCAAATATTAAAAGTGCAAAAAAGAGAGTAAAAACTGATGCTAAAAAGAAAGATCAAAATAAAAATAAAATTTCTAGCATGAGAACAGCTATTAAAAAAACTTATAATGATATAAAAAACAATGATATAAAAACTGCTGAAACAGATGTAAGAAATGCTATTAAAAGAATTGATAAAGCTTTAAAAGTAGGAGTTATAAAGAAAAATAAAGCTGCGAGAGATAAATCAAAAATTATGAAAGCTGTAACAAAAAAATAAAGTATTGACACTTTATTTTTTTATATCTGTATTATAATAAATAATTATAAATCAAGTAAAATAAATTTTGGCAACATCAATTATCTACACACCAGAACACAACTATCATCATTAACTACTTCACAATTTATAACACCAAGTTTAAATATTTTTTCATATAAATAATATCCGATATATCCATACTTTTACAAAAAAGATTTAACTTAATTTATTAAATCTTTTTACTCCCCAAGTGTTTATTATAATATTTGTTATAAATGATAAAATAAAACTAATTATAATTGCTATAACTAAAACAATAATATTATTAATAGTAAAATAAGAAATAAGCCCTATAACTATTATTGATATTACAACAGGAACTAAAATTCCTAACATTGTACTAGCAGATTGTTTTACTACAACCGTATCATTTAAAGCATCAAATTTTGGTAATAATAAATTAGCAATTAATCCGAAATTAGCTATAAAATAGCTATAAAAAACAACAAATATTGTTAATAAAAGAAATTCTTTATATGAGATAAATCCACTTAATGAAAACAAAATTAAACTTAATATAGTTATTGGTATAATCACTATTTTATTAACAAATAATTTAGATTTAAAAATATCTTTTGTTTTAACTGGTAACATTTTTAATATCCAAAAATTCTTTCCTTCAATGGAAATACTAGAACAAGTAGTATTAGTCATAGATATAGCAAACAATAATAAATAAAGTATTAATATAGATGTATCAAAATTAAAATTTACATCAATTAAACTTAAAATCTGTTCTTTAGAATAAAATAAACTAGCAACCCCTACTCCTATTATAACTAAAACACCAAAAATAGTATTAAAGACATAAATAGGACTACTAAAATATCTTTTAAATTCCTTCTTATACAAAGCTTTAGTTTTACTAGCAGTTATAAGACTTGTCATATGATAATTAGATTTAGTATGGAAAGCGCTTAATTTTGAAATTAATTTATAATAATTTCTATTTAAAATTATTGTAAATAAGTATAAGACTATACCATTTATTAAAATATAATATAAAAGATAAAGCAAATTACTTGTATTGATTCCTTTTGTTATTAAAAATATAGGCAAGAAAAATATTTTTAATATTTTGTTCATAAAAGTAACATTATTAACTAATAATATAAAAATTTCATTTCCTTTAGACATTAATAAAATATATACAATTATAAATAAACAGTAATATATAAATTCAAAAATATTTTTATGTTTTGCTTTTGATATTAATAAAGCAATAATATATCCAAAAAGACTTGCTAAAACAGTAGGTATAATTGGAAGTAAGATAATCATAAATAACATTAAAAAGTAAAATTCTATTGTTACAGAAACATTATTTAGGTAAATAAATAATCCCGGTAAAATAAATATAAAGGAAATAACAAAATTAAATAATACTAAATAAAGAAATCTACTTAAAACTATTATTTCTTTTTTTAATGGCAAACTAAATAACAAATCATTATCTTTGTTTTCAAAAAGACTTGCTTTGGCACTATAAATGGAAAATATAAATGCAAATAATGATGATAGAGAAAATAAAATAGGAATAAAATAAGTAATTAGATTAACAGATTGTAAAGTTTTAAAGATTTCATTTAAAAGCATACTAATAGAAACCATAATACTTCCAATTATATAAAACGCAAATATTCCAATTAAAACTTTTTTCTTTTTAGAATAAGTTTTAAATTTAAAAGAATTAATAATATTAATTTTTAAGATTTTAAATAGTTTATTCATTAGTAAGCTCCAAAAAAACATCTTCTAAATCTGATTTCCCTGTTATTTCTTTAGTTGTGCCAACAGCAATTAATTTCCCATTTTTTATAATACCAATTCTATCACATAATTTTTCTACTACTTCTAAAACATGAGAAGAAAAGAAAATACTTGTGCCATTTTTACACAAATCTTTCATTATATCTTTTAATGTTTTACTACTTTTTGGATCTAATCCTACAAATGGTTCATCTAAGATAAGTAATTTAGGAGAATGTAATAGTGAGGCTATAATTACTAATTTTTGCTTCATACCATGAGAATAGCTAGATATAAGATCTCCTAAATTAGGTAATATTTCAAAAGAGGTGGCATACTTTTCTATTAAATTTTCTCTGGTTTTTTCGTCAACTTCATACATATCTCCTATAAAATTTAAATAGTCAATACCTGTAATATTTAAATATATATCGGGATTATCCGGAATATAAGCTATATCAAATTTACATTTTAAAGGATTATCTTTAACAGAATTACCATTAACTAAAATTTCTCCTTCATCAAAATCATGAATACCAACAATAGCTTTTATTAAAGTTGTTTTCCCCGCACCATTATGCCCAATAAAACCAAATATTTCTCCATTTTTCACATCAAAACTAATATCATTAAGTACTACTTTATCTCCATATTTTTTTACAACATTTTTTATCACTAACATAAATTAATCTCCTTTTCAAATGTTTTCCATACCCCAATAAATTCTGGATATATTTTAAATTCTAATATTTTTTTTGTAATTGGATGCATAAATGATAAATAATAAGCAAACAAAGCAAGTTGTTTTTTATCTTCAATACCATATCTTTGATCGCCATACAAAGGATATCCTCTACTAGAAAATTGAACTCTTATTTGATGATGTCTTCCTGTTAAAAGTTCAACTTCTATTAGAGAAAGATTGTCTTTAAAACTTATCACTTGATAATTTAATTTTGAATATTTTCCTTTTTCATCTATGATTGTACTATGATTATCTTTTTTTAAAAGATAGTCTTCATAACTTCCACTATTATTTTTTAAATCACCTTGTATAATTACTAAATATTTTTTAACAAATAAATTATCTTGTATATCTTTGCTAAGTCTTGCCGCTGATTTACTATTCTTAGCAAAAACCATTATTCCAGAAGCTGGTCTATCTAATCTATGAACAAGCCCTAAATAAACATTACCAGCTTTATGATATTTTTCTTTTAAATATTTTTTTATTATTGTCAACATATCAATATCTTTGGTATTATCGCTTTGAGATAATATATTAAATGGTTTTACTACAACAATAATTGAATTGTCCTCATAAATAATTTTCAAATTATCCTTCATATCTACCACATACTCCACAAGGTAAAATTAAACCATTTTCACTTTTAATTGCAAGCTCATAACTATTAATTTTTCCAGGATATTTTTTATTAATCGTCAATTGTAAAATATTTTCTATAACTATTTTAGATAAACCTGTAGTATAAGTATTGATAATAAAAAATAATGGTTTATCTGATAATAATTTTAAACATAAATTAACTAAATTAAATAAGTCTTTCTCAATATTCCAAATTTCTTTATTAAAACCTCTGCCAAAAGATGGAGGATCCATTATAATTGCATCATATTTATTTCCTCTTCTTATTTCTCTTTCAACGAATTTAAAAACATCATCTACAATATATCTGATATTACTACTTTCCAAATTATTTAATGATACATTTTCTTTACAAATGTCTATCATTCCCTTAGAAGAGTCAACATGAACTACTGCTGCTCCTGCTTTTAAACAGGCAACTGTAGCACATCCAGTATAACCAAAAAGATTTAATACTTTTATATTTCTTTTTGAAGAAGATATTTTTTCCATCATAAAATCCCAATTAATGCTTTGTTCTGGAAAAATTCCTGTATGTTTAAAACCCATTAGCTTTACTTTAAATTTTAAATCTTTGTAATTTATATTCCAACTATCAGGAATTTTATTTATATACTCCCAATATCCTCCACCTTTATCACTTCTGTGATAATAGGCATCAATATCCTTTTTATTCAGATTATCATTCCAAATTATTTCAGGATCAGGCCTTAATAAATAATAATTGCCCCATTTTTCTAATTTTTCTCCCTTTGACATCGAAATAATTTTATAATCTTCAAAACCATCTGCAATTAACATACTTTTCACCAAATAAATTATATCATGTATAAATTTAAATGTAAATTTTTTAAGTTGACAAATAAATATTAAAGTTATAAGATAAAATTAAGTTAAGGAGTTTGGTATGAAAAATATTAAAATAACTGGTACTGCTATTTTATTAGCTTCTACTCTTGCTTTTACTGGATGCCCAAAAAACGAAGAACAAAACATTTCTAAAAATTCAATAGAAACAAATACTACTATTAGTAAATATACTAGTATTAATGTTTCTGATTTAAAAAAAGTTTATATTTGTAAAATAGATAATGAATATAAATTAGTTGTTATCTATAAAATAAGCAACAATTTTTTTAGAATAAATAATTTTTATTATTTTATGAATTATAAAGATACAAATGGAATTGCTTTACAGTCAGATGTTGACTATGAAGTATTTAATTTTGAAAAAGATCCCTTAGAAACACTTGATAAGGAAAATATTGATTATTTTCCAATTCTTCCTGAATTAGAAAAAAGCTATGGAAAAAAAGATAACTATTCAGAAGAAGAAATTAAATTCATATCAGATGATATGATAAAAAAAGTAAGTAAACCAATTTATACAAATTTAAGAAAAACTCGTTATCCTAATTTAGTTAATACTTATACAAAATAAAAAATGCAAAATTTGCATTTTTATTTTTTGTCTTTTTGTTCTTCTTCAATAACTTTTTTACCTTTATAACTTCCACATGCTTTACAAACACGATGTGGTCTAATTGCTGCTCCACAACTTGGACATTTTGTTACTTCTTTTTTTGTCAAAGCTAAATTTGCTCTGTGAGTCCTACCTCTTGTTTTTGAAACTTTATGTTTAGGAACTGCCATAATATCACTCCTTCTTTATTTTGACTAATTAATTGCCAATTGCTTTATAAATTATACAATAACTTTCCAAAAAATACAATCTTTTTTAATTAATTTCTCAATTGTTTCAAAAAATCTTTAGATTTTAAATATAAACCCGTATATTTTGAATAATAATCTTCTAAAAATTTATTTATTTCATACTTGTTTTTATCTAAAATATTTAATTCTTTTATTTTATCTAAAGAAACATAATTAAACATTCTTATGAGTTTAATAGTTTTATCATCTGCAATATATTCATTAGTCCAACAATTTTTACACAAATATCCTCCATGATCAGCACTTATAGTTACAATATTATTATTGTTTCCACAAGATACACATGAATCTAATATAGGCATAACTCCCAAAAATTTCAAATATTTAAGCTCAATAATATTTGTGATTATCATAGGGTCAAATCCTTCATTTATTTTAATTAATCCTGAAATAATCAAAGTAAATATTTCCTTATCATCAGATTCTTTTAAAACTTGATTAGTTAAATCAACCAAATATGTTGCATAACCAATTTTACTTAAATCTTTTTTTATATTTAAAAATTCATTTATAATGTCCACACTAATTAAAGTTGACAAACCATTATCTTTATAATAAATATTAAAATATCCATAAGTAAGTTTAGAACTAACTGATCTTAAAGTGCTTTTTAAATTTCTACATCCTTTAGATATAATACCTATTTTGCCATATTCTTTAGTGTAAACATTTAATATTTTACTAGATTCGCTATAGTTAGTATCTCCTATTACTATTCCTGTTACTTTTTCTATTTTCATCTTCTGTATCCTTCTCTAGTTTTTTAAAAAATAAATAATATTTAAAATTACCTGTTTTCTTGAATAAATTCCATAAAATATCTCTCATTATTTTCACCTATTAATATAATGTGATATTTTATAATACTTTAATCATCTTCTTCAAAATTAATTAATTCTTTAATTAAATTTTGATCATTTCTCCAATCTTTCATCTCTTTAACAAGTATTTCTAAATATACTTTTTTATTGAAAATCTTTTCTAATTCAATTCTTGCTTCTGTTCCTATTTCTTTTAACATTTGACCATGTTGTCCAATAATAATCCCTTTTAAATTATCCCTATCAACAATAATACAAGCATTAATAATTACTTTATTTTTTTTAAAAATCATATCTTTTACTACACAAGTTAAAGCATGAGGAACTTCTTTTTCTGTTAAAGACATAGCTTTTTCTCTTATTATCTCTGCTACCAAATTTCTTTCTGAAATATTTGTTAAATAATCATCTGAAAAATATTTTTCTCCTTCTGGCAAATAATTTTGAATAACTTTTAAAAGTTCATCAATATTATTATGATTTTTTGCTGATATAGGAACAATATCTAAGAAATTGTATAAATCTTTTATTTTTATTATTTCCTGCATTAATTTTTCTTTTTTTATTAAGTCTATTTTAGTTAAAATTAAAATAATATTTTGTTTTTCTTTAATTAACCTGTTTAATATTTGTTTATCATTTGGTCCAAATCCACTTGCTATATCTACTAAAAACAAAACCAAGTCATTAGAAAATGTTTTATAAGCTTTTTCATTTAAAACTTCCCCTAATTTATCATTAGCTTTACTAATACCTGGAGTATCAACAAATATTATTTGAAATTCATCATTATTTAATACTCCATAAATATTATTTCTTGTAGTACCTACTTTATTTGTTACAATAGCGATTTTTGTCTTTAATAATTCATTTAACAAAGTTGATTTGCCTACGTTAGGACGACCTACAATACTTACAAAACCACTTTTCAT
>CAZRBE010000034.1:0-8880 GCA_964598285.1 uncultured Mycoplasma sp. | reverse complement strand
ATACAGGTTTAGTTTATAGTGCTAAATCAGGTCCTAAAGGTGCTATAGTTATAGGTAAAGCTATACTTAATAAAGCTTTAAAATCTCCAATTTTAGATATATAATTTTCTATTAATCCAAAAGCCATAATTGGTATTATAGAGGATGAAATATATTTAAATAATGATATTCCATTTCCAAAGTTACTTATTAATGTGTTAGTATTAACAAATGCTAAAACCATAATTATATATATTAAAATACTAGTTAATTTACCATTATTGGCCTTAATTGATGAATACCTAATATATTCTTGAATCAATCTTAATAATCCTATCATTACTAGATTAGATATGATGCTTTTTAAACTAAAACTTAAGGGACTCTTCATAAATCCAAAAACAAACCCTAAAAAATAATATATAATAAAATAAAATAAAATACTAATTAATGTTATTTTAAATATAGAAGTATTGTAAATATTTCTATGATATACCCCTTTTTCAATAAAATATATCATTATCGCTATAAATAGCCAAAAAGAAATATTTATATAATTCATATTATTTATAATAAATTCATTTTTATATAAAGCTAACATTAAAACTTCATAAATAAACATTATGATTATTAAAAAATATATTTTCTTTTCTTTTGTTCTCATTTAGTTCACTAATGCTCCTAACACATAATTGCCATCTACATATTCTGCACTAATATTTGGATTTAACTGTACAACAGGACGAACTGAAGAAGATATTGTAGCATCTTGTGAGTGTATTAAATATCCTGATGTATATTGTTCAATAACTTTACTAGGGTTAGTATAATCTTTTCCATTTAATAAAAACCATTTTTGTCCTGATATTTTCATCCAATTTGAATTAGCACAAGCAGAAGAATAAAAAGAATTTTTACAGCTAGAATCAGTTGATGCTAAAACATAATCAGAGACATTAGCTAAAGCTACGTTAATTCCACTAATTGTATAAGAAGCTTCTGAAACTTGAACTTCAGAAATAGTTTTTCCACTAGTTGAAATTAATCCAGTCTTAATAGTAAAAGCTACCATTTGACTTTTAGTTTCTGATGAAAGATTAGTATAATATATATTATCTAAATATTTTTTTATTAAACTATCATCATCTATATTCATATCATAATAAGATGACATTCCATAAGCATTACAGCCATTTTTTGTACTATTACAATAAGAATTAGTTAGATTACTATCAATAGGTCTTCTGCCATAATTATCAAATATTACATAACCACTAGATAAATAACCATTTGCAGAATATTGACTCCAAAATTCAACACTTGGAGTTGAAGTTAATTCAGTAGAACTCAAACAAGTACTTTTAATTATTCTAACACTTCCATTTGATTCAATAGAAATAATATTCCATGTTTCTCCATTAAATATTATACTATTATTGACAGTCGCTCCACTAAAATAATATCTAGTATTACTATTATCAAGAGGATCCATAATAGAATATAATCCATTTCCTGTTGTAACAATGTCTTCATTAGTTAAAATTAAAGTATTTAATTTGACTAAATTATTCTCTCCTACTACTCCTGTAGCAGTTAAGTTTAAACTTTCACTAAACAAAGAATATCCAACTGATAAAGTCATAATTATAATGAAACAAATAGCTATGACAATATAAATTTTTTTATTCTTCATAATTAATTATTAAGAAACCTGTTCATAATTTAAAGTTAATTTATATCCTGCTGATGAACCACCAGCAGATTGAGTCTCAGCTACATATTCAAGTCTAATTGTAAGATAATTTACCCCGTTATATTTATTAATTGTACTAGTTGTAGCAACAGGTGTAAATGATGTATCAACAACAGCTGCTGTTTCTCCAGACATATGTCCTTTTGTATAAATTTCCCCTCCGCTTGTATTTTTTAATGTGTAAGTAAATTTAATATTTTCATCATTTACAGCAGGAGTAGTAGCTGTTGAAACTAAAGTAATAGCTTTTAAATAAGCATCTAGATTACCAGTATTTAAAACTTGAATATTATACTCAACATAATCTCCAGCTGATGTAAAACTAGCAGTTAAATTAGCACTTAACTTATCTGCAGCTATACTTAATTCTGAAGTTGTACCAGTTGATTTTGACGCAGCAGTTATTGGTCCATCTTCAAATTTTACAGCAAAATTATTAGAAACAGTACCTGTAGCAGTAATATCTAAAGCTTGAGCTGCTAAAGCAAATCCTACTGCCATTAATAATATAATAGCAACTAATCCTCCAATTAAAATATTTTTACCATCTTTTTTTCTTTCCATTTTTTTTATTTCTTTCTTATTATATATCTATCATATATACAAAATTATTATAGCAAAATATTTTACTATGTTCAATTATTTTTTATAATATATTAATATTTATAATAACTTATTACACAAATTGCCCAAATTTTGCTCTATCTTCATAGCATTCATTTTTTAAATTTAAATCTTCTATAATTTTTTTAGGTGTACATTCTTCATATAAAAAATCTGGTGTTTCAACATAACCTATATTTGTTTCTATATATATAGCAAGTGGTTTTGTCATACCTATTGCATAAGATAATTGTACAATGCACCATTTATATTTATCATTTGTTAATAAAATTTTCTTAGCTATCTCTCTTGCTTTATAAGCACCACTTCTATCAACTTTACTTGGATCTTTTCCAGAAAAAGCTCCTCCTCCAACATTAGCAAAAGATTGATAACTATCTACTACTATTTTTCTTCCCGTTAATCCTGCATCACCTTCAAAACCACCTATTTTAAACTTCCCTGTAGGATTTATTAAATATTCTTCTACTTTTATGTTGTATTTATTACATATTTTATTACATATTTCTTTTAAAATGTTATCTGTTTGTTCTCTTTCTTTCTCTGTATTTTGATAACAAATTGTAAAGGTTTTTATTTTTATAAGCTCTCCATCTTTATTATAATATCCTGTTATTTGCGCTTTTCCATCTGAAAGATATCTTTTATCTTTAATCCTTAATTTATCATAATATTGACTAAATTCTTGTAATATAACCATTGCTGTTGGTAAAAGCTGTTTTGTATCTTTACAAGCATATCCAAACATCATTCCATTATCACCTGCACCTCCAACTTCATCATTAGTTCCTCTTGCAATATCTAGGCTTTGATTCCCAATATTATTAATAATTTCATAATTTGTTGAATATCCAACATTATTAAGAACTCTTTTTGTTATTTTTGAAACATCAATTTTAGCATTAGAAGTTATTTCGCCTGTTATAAAAATTTTCCCTTTTCCTCCAGCTACTTCAATACCACATCTGGAATTTTTGTCCTGTCTTAGACATGCATCTAAAATAGCATCACTAATTTGATCACATACTTTATCTGGATGTCCTCTAAATACTATTTCGTTACTATAAATTTTCATTTTTCCTCCTTACATCCCATAAAAAAATACTTAAGTAACCTTAAGTATAAAGTTACCTTATCATACTAGCTTTACCACCTAATTTAATAGGTTGGTGTGATATCATTGGGCTAGTCCCTCCATCACTCTTTATAAGATGTTAAATAAATTATAAGTTATATTTAATAATAAATCAATAAATTATATAAAAAAAACAAATAAAAATATATTTGCTTTTTAATTATTCTTCCTCTATCAAGCCGTAACCATTAAGTTTTCTTCTATAAAGAATAGACATCTTATTTGTGTCAATATTTTTGAATATATAAAAATCATGTCCTAATAATTCCATTTGTAAAATAGCTTCTTCTTCATCCATTGGTTTTAATTCTATCTTTTTTCTTTTTACTATCTTATTTTTATTATTATTTTTTAAATCATCAATCATTTCTAATTGTTCAATAGAAAAGCCAAATTTTTCTTTCATTTTTTTGCTTTCAATTCTTGTCTTATTTTTAATTATTTGTCTTTCTAATTTATCAATTGCAGTATCAATAGTAGCATAAAAATCTTCTCCTATTTCTTCCACTCTCAATGTACAATTTTTTAGTGGAATTGTCATTTCTAATTTCTGCCTTGGGCCATTAATTTTAAATAATAAATATGCAGTTATTTCTTCTTGCTGTTTAAAATACTTAGATAATTTTTCAAGTTTTGCCTTAGCATAGTCTTTCATTGCTGAAGTTATTTTAATTTTTTCACCACGAATATTTATTTTCATATCAAATTCCTCCTACATAATTATAACATTTATTTTTATAAAAAGCCACTATTTAGTGGCTACTGTTTGTTTAACAATATATACATCTAATGCTTGCAAACCTTTTGTTGTTTCAATAAGTTCAAAAGAAACGTAATCTCCCTCATTTAATGTCTTGTATCCATCTTGCCTTATTGCTGAATAATGTACAAAAACATCTTGTCCAGGTTTGTATTCAATAAATCCAAATCCTTTTTCATTATTGAACCATTTTACAAAACCTTTCACAAATTCACTTCTCCTTCCATTCTTATTTTTACATCTTTACTGATTTACAACTTCTATATTGCGCGCAAGTTTATATTAACAAAAATATTATGAATTTATTAAAATATTCCTTATTTTGTTATTTGAAATTCACATTTGGAATTATGGCCTCTTAACTCTTTTTTAAAACTTCGTGATAACAAGTAACATTCAACATTATTTTTTAAAATAATTTTATTATTTTCAAAGTCTATTTCTTGAACATTTTCCATATTAACTATTGCGCTTTGATGAGTTCTTCTAAAACCACTATCCATATTTTTTTGTAATTCATTCAAACTTTTTAAAACAAAAAATTTTTGTGTTTTAGTTACTATTATTGACTTTTTACCATTTAGTTCTTTTTCAATATAAAGAATGTCAGAATAAGGTATTCTATATAATAATTTATCTTTAATAATAGTAAAAAATTCGTTTTTATTCTCTGATAATTTCAACATTATTTTTATATCACTTTCTAATTTTTCTGTTAAATTATCATTTTTATTTATTATATCAGTATAAAATGGATATTTTTTCAAATTCTGAATGTCCGAGGCTTTAAGATTAATAATGATAATAAAAGCTTTATTTAATTTATAATTATTTCTAATCATATCAATAATTTGTTCTGCATTAATTTCTTTACTATTTTCTAAGATAAAAATATTAGTCAAAGAGTTAATTTTACACAATTCATTAAAACCTTTATTAGCATTAGTAAAATTATGTATATCATAATAAATATCATCATTTATTAATTTTTTATGAATAATATCATTATAATTAGATTGATTGGACTTACTACTTATTATTACAAAACTTAACATTTGGTTTTTTCCTCTTTTCAATTGTATTTAGTAACAAATAAAAAATAGTTTCTATGAACTATTTCATTAATTTTAGAAAAGCTTCTTTATGAAAATTATTAATACTTCTTGATGAATACAATCTTTGCTCTTTTCCATATTTTTTAAAATCCATAGTATCTGAAATAAAATTTATGCTTTGCTTTTTCCAATATATTCTTAATATGATTTCAGTTTCATAACCATTTAGATTTTTTTCATTGCATAAATCTTTTAATTTTTCTTTATCAGAAGGTAAATATAATATTCCTAATCTTCGTGGCATTTTTCTTCTTCCTTAACTACAACATAATTCATATAGGCTGATAGTAAACATCCTAATAGTATACACAAAAATACACTAACATAAATACTGGGTACAAGTGCAGTAATAATGAAAAATGTTGTCCAAGTAAAAGTTGTGCACATAATAGTAGAATTTAAATGATATGTTTCTCCTAAAAATGATCTTGTAAAGAAAAAGCCTATTAAAAAGAACGCAAGTTCTGGAAAAGCATTATTAAATATGGCAATAATAACTACACCAGCAGTTTGAATGAGCTGAATTGGTATAGTAATACCATAAAAAATAATATTTTCTAAAGTATGTTGTAATTTTTCTGCTTTTTCTTGAGCAAAATTATCTATAGTAGTGCTGTCGGAAAACCATATTCCATTTTTTCTTTTTTTTCTTTTTTTTACTTCTGTTTTTTGTTCTTGTCTCATACTACTCCTCTTTATAAAAAGTTATGGGCCCATATACTTTTTATATTACTTTAAATTTGCTAATTTTTTTGCTAATGATTTGGATATTTTTTCTTCTTTTTTAAAAGAAGGCCACCAAAATGCACTATGTCCCATTTTTATTCTCCTTTCTTTTTATAACTATTTCTTTTATAAAAACAATCATTATCATAATTAAGAAAAAATCTAAAGAAGTTAAAAAACTATTTAAATTATTTAAAGAGATAAAATTAATAAATCTAGCTTTATATAAATAACATATATATTGAATAAATGCCCCAATAATATAACTTCCAATACCATATATTATATATTTCCAATTTTTATTTGAATATAAATAGGAAAAAACTATAATAAATATTGGTACAAATATTTGTGATGCTATATGACCAAAAACATTAAAGATTATAATATTTAAAACTAGATAAAGTATAGAATAAGGAAATATCTTTTTAAATTCTTTTAGTCTAAAGACAAGAAAGACCATTGAATAAAAATTTAATAATATTATTGTCCAATTAAAAGCATAATCTAAAACTTTATGAGTATTAATTTTAGATAAATTACTTGGTGTTAACTTATAATAGGGCAGTCCTACACTTTCTAACATTGTATTAGTTACTATTAAAAATACCATCAGTATAAATATCCATACTACAATTTTAGCTATTTTTTCATTAACACCTAACCATTTACAAAAATCTTTCATTTTCTCTACTTCCTTTTCAATTATAAAATATTAATTTAATCTTATGCGCAATTATTACGCAAATTTTGGTAAATTATGGAAATTACTATAAATTCATTTTAACATAGTAAAAAAAAAAATAAATAGTTTTCTATTCATTTTTTTTGCCTTTTAATAAATTAATTTTTTTATCAGATATTATACTAGTTCGTAAAACAAGCCATATAATTAAACAAAATATTAGTATATAAACATATTTACTTAAGGAATTATTATTTAATGTATATAAAATTGATGCACTAGCAAACAAAATATTCATAGCATAAATTCCTAATACTGTTGTTCTATGAGAAAATCCTAAATTTAATAATTGATGATGTAAATGACATTTATCTGGCAAATAAATTTTTTGATGTTTTATTAATCTTCTTATAATTGCAAATAAAGTATCTAAAATTGGAATTCCCAAAATTAAAATTGGAACAAAGAAAGAAATAAATGCTGTTGTTTTAAAACCTAAAAGGGAAATAATTGCTATCATAAACCCTTGAAACATTGAACCTGAATCACCAAGAAAAATTTTTGCCGGATAAAAATTATGATATAAAAATCCTAAAGTTGAACCTAACATAATGAAAGCTAAAGTTATACTTAAAATATTTGTGCCACCTTTTATAAAAGCTATTATACCAATGGTTGTATAAAATATAGCACAAGTTCCACTTGCCAAGCCATCTAAACCATCTATTAAATTGATAATATTTATACATGAAACTATAAATAAAATAGTTATCGGATAAGCAAAAAATCCAAAATCAATTGCTAAATTATTTATACTAATAAAATTTAAAGTAATATTTCCATAAAAAATTACAATACAAGCTGCTACAACTTGCCCAATAAATTTTGTTTTTGCTCCAATTGGTTTAATATCGTCAATTACACCTAGCAATACTATAATAAAACTTCCTATTAGTATTGAATTCATTTGAATGCTTTGAACACCAAACAGCATATATCCTAATAAAAAACCAAAAAATATACCTAATCCCCCTAATCTAGGCATAGGTTTTGTATGTACCTTTCTTTCATTTGGAATATCCATAGCTCCAATATGAATGGCTAATTTTTTAATAAAAAAAGTTATAATCAAAACAAATATTAAGCATGTAAAAATTATTAAACATATATGGGTAATATTTCCTAAATCTATTTTTTCTAACACTTTTACCACCTAAAAAAATTATAACACAAATTATATTTATTAATCAATATAATGTAATTGTTCTAATAAAATTCCTGTACCTGTAGCTACACAAGTTAAAGGTTCTTCAGCAATAAAAACTGGTACTTCTAATTTTTCTTCAAGTAATTCTGGTAATTCTTTAATCATTGAACCTCCACCAGTCAATATAATACCTTTTTCTATTATATCAGCAGATAATTCTGGTGGTGTTTGCTCTAACACAGATTTTATCATTGCTATAATTCTATCTATACTATTTTTTAAAGCTTCTGATATTTCATCACTTGATATTGTTATAGTTTTTGGAAGCCCTCCAACTAGGTCCCTGCCCCTTACATCCATCTTTTCTTTTTTATTATTGCTTTTGACAGTTCCAATATTAATTTTTATTTTTTCTGCTGTTTTTTCTCCAATTAAAAGTTTATATTTATTTTTTATATAATCAATAATATTAGTATCAAATGTATTACCTGCTGTTTTTATTGAGGCACTTGTCACTATATTTCCTAAAGATAAAACTGCAATATCTGTTGTTCCTCCTCCAATATCAACTACCATATTAGCAATTGGTTTAGAAATATCAAGCCCTGCTCCTATAGCAGCAACTTTTGGTTCTTCTTCAATAAATACCTTTTTTGCTCCAATTCTTTCTGCAGCATCTTTAATAGCACTCTTCTCTACTTCTGTTATATTAGCAGGACAACAAATTAAAATTTTAGGTTTCAAAATACCAATATTACTTTTTATTTTTTTTAGTAAGTAATCAAGTAACATTTCAGTTGTTTCAAAATCAGCAATAACTCCATCTTTCATTGGTTTTATAACTTTTATTTTACCTGGAGTTCTTCCTAACATTTCTTTTGCTTCTGTTCCTACAG
>CAZRBE010000033.1:8566-8941 GCA_964598285.1 uncultured Mycoplasma sp. | reverse complement strand
ACTTTTATCTTTTTGTATTATATAATATATTAGATATAAAAAAGAGGTGATTTTTAATGGAAGGACAAATTGCACCAAAAGATGTTATAGTTATGAAATTACTTCATTATTTCATAACAGAAAAGAATTATAGCCCTGTAATATTACATGGGGCGCAGAATGAAATATGGCTTGAAAATATGGAATCTGATTATAAAATAATAAGAATTGTTTCTAATTATATTCACAATAATGAACAATTAGATTTTGATTTATATAAAACAGATCAAATTGTTAAAAAAATTAAAAGAAAAACTTTTTCTCATAAAATAAATACTTTGAATTTTTTTGTTAATTTAGGTGAAAATGTTCATATTGATAATCCTTATTGTATCA
>CAZRBE010000033.1:0-8556 GCA_964598285.1 uncultured Mycoplasma sp. | reverse complement strand
ATAAAACAGAAAGAATAGTAAAAGACATAAAAAGAAAAACTTTTAATTTGAATATGGATGTTTTAAGTATATTTACAGATTTAGGAGATGCAGTTAAATTACAATCTCAAAATCATATTGATTGTGTCTATTTAAAAAATGAAAAAGATATAAAAAAATATAATTTTTTATATGATTATTTTCCTGATATTGATAAAAAATTAACTTTTACAGAAAAAGGAATAAATTTATTTATAAAGATTACTTCAGATATAAATAAAAAAAATAAAGAAGAAGCAATAAAAACAGAAAATATTTTTGCTCCAAAACAGCCTATTATAACCTATATATTAATTGGTATAAATGTAGCTATATTTTTATTTGGAATTTTATTTAACAATCAAAATTTTTTTATTAATATGTTTTCTACTTATGGGCCTTATATTAGAATGGGAGAATATTATCGTTTAATAACAGGAGCTTTTATTCATGTATCATTTTTTCATATTTTATTTAATATGTATGCTTTGAAAATAATAGGAAGTCAAATCGAAACCTTTTATGGAAAGTGGAAATTTTTATTTATATACTTATTTAGTGCATTAATAGGCAGTTTACTTTCTATTCTTTTAAATGGTAATACTCCAAGTGTTGGAGCTAGTGGAGCTATTTTTGGATTATTTGGTGCAATGTTATATTTTGGATATTTTTATAGAGTGTATTTTGGCAATACTATTATTAAACAAATTTTACCAATTATTATTCTTAATTTATTAATTGGTTTTGTCTTTACAGGAATAGATAATTTTGCTCATATTGGGGGTTTAGTGGGCGGTATAATTGCTTCTGTTATAGTAGGGTTAAAAGAAAAAAGTGATAAATCCAGTAGAATTAATGGAATTATTTTAGGAATTATTTTATTAGCCTTTTTAATTTATATGAATTTTATTTATATTAGTTAGTTGCAAAAGAGCCTAATAAATGATAAAATATTTGTGTATTTTTGAGGTGATTAAATGAAAAATGATGAGACAATTATTTTTAATGTTGAAGATTTAGATAATTATATGATTACTGAAACTTTATTTAAAGTAAAAGAAGCATTAAACGAAAAAGGTTATAATGGAATCAATCAAATTGTTGGATATTTAATAAGTGGAGATTTAGCATATATATCAAATTATAAAGATTGTAGAAAAAATATAGCTAGAATAGAACGAGAAAAAATAGTTGAAACATTATTAAAATATTATTTGAAGGATGTAAAATGAAATATTTAGGTCTTGATTTAGGTACAAAAACTTGTGGAGTTGCTATCTCTGACAAAACAAAAACAATAGCAAGCTTTTACAAGAACATAAGTTACAAAGACATTTCTTTTCTATTAGAAGAAATTGTTTTTATAGTTAATAAAGAAAATATTGAAAAGATAATTTTAGGATTTCCTAAAAATATGAATAATACAATTGGAGAAAGAGCAAAAAGTACAATAGAATTTAAAGATAGTTTAGAAAAAAAGTTATCTATTTCTGTTATTTTGGAAGATGAAAGACTTACAACAAAAATAGCAGAAGCAACTTTAATAAGAGAAAATGATCTTTCAAGAGGGAAAAGAAAAAAAATTATTGATGGAATGTCTGCTTCAATAATATTACAATCATTTTTAGATAGAAAGGAAAATAGAAATGGAAAATAAGGAAGAAGCTTTAAAGGAAGATATGTTTGTCGGTTTCAATGATAAGGGAGAAAAACAAGTATTTTATAAATTATTAGAATTTGATTCTAAAGAAACGGGGAAACATTATTTAGCATATACGGATAATACTATGGATGAAAAAGGCAATTTAAAAGCATATGGTTCCGTTGTTGAACAAGATGGAGATGCTATTAAGTTAAAACCAATTGAAACAGAAAAAGAATGGAAAGTAATTGAAATGGCTTTGAAAGTTCTTCAAGAAGAAACTAGTGGTAGTAAAAATGACTAAATTAAAATTAAAAAAAAACATTTTTTTAATCTTAGGCATCGTAGCCTTTTTTGTTTTAATTATTTGTGGGCTCGTTATTTACTATTTTATTAGTCCTGTTTCAAAAAATTATGTAGAAAAAAATATTATCATTGAAGAAGGATCTGCTATTACAGATATTGCCTCTATGCTAAAAGAAGAACATATTATTAAAAATGAATTAGTATTTAAAGTGTTTTTAAAAATAAAAAAAGTAAATAATATTTATGCTGCTGGTTATTATTTAAGCCCTGATATGAGTTTGAATGAAATAGTAGAAGTTTTAAAAAGTGGTGGACATAATGAAAATGAGATCACTATTACTTTTAAAGAAGGAGTTAATATAACAAAAATTGCTTCTGTTATAGCAAATAATACTAATAATACAGAGGAAGATGTTTATAATGTCTTAAAAGACCAAAGTTATTTAAAAACTTTAATAGAAAAATATTGGTTTTTAGAAGATGATATATTAAATTCTTCTATCTATTATCCATTAGAGGGATATTTGTTCCCTGATACATACAGGATTTCTAGTATTGATGCTAGTGTTTCTGAAATATTTAAAATGATGTTAGATGAAATGGGCGAAATTTTAGGTAATTACAAAGCTGATTTAGAGAAGTCTTCTTATAGTGTTCATGAAATTTTAACATTAGCATCAATTGTGGAACTTGAAGGATTAAATGATGTGAGTAGAAAAGGTATTGCGGGAGTTTTTTATAATAGATTAAAAGAAGGCATGAGTTTGGGTTCTGATGTTACAACTTATTATGCTTTTAAAATAGATATGGCTGAAAGAGATTTAAATCAAAGTGAGATAAATACTTATAATCCTTATAATACAAGAGGTCCAAAAATGATAGGAAAACTTCCAATTGGACCAATTTGTAGCCCTGGTAAAACTTCTATAGAAGCATCTATATATCCTGAGGATAATGATTATTTGTATTTTGTAGCTGATAGAAAAGGCAATATATATTTTACAAAAACAGATTCTGAACATGAAAAAATTATATCAAAATTAATTAATGAAGGATTGTGGTATGAATGGTAGATACAATTTATAAAGAAATAAGAGAAATGAAAAAATATGCCATTGATAATAATGTTCCAATTATGTTAGATGAAGGTATAGATTTTTTAATAAACTATATAGTAAAAAATAACAAAACAAATATTTTAGAAGTTGGAACCGCAATAGGTTATTCTGCTATAATGATGGCTCTTTCAGCACCAAATATTACGATAACTACTATAGAAAAAGATAAAGATAGATATCTTGAGGCTATAAAAAATATTAAAAAATTTGATTTAGAAAATAGAATTACATTAATATATAATGATGCATTAGATACAAAATTAAAAGAAAAATATGATCTTATTTTTATTGATGCTGCAAAAAGTAAAAATGAAGAAATATTTATGCACTTTGAGAATAATTTAGCTTCGCGAGGAGCAGTTATTACAGATAATATAAATTTTCATGGCTATGTTAAAAAAAATATTAGCGAAATATCTAATAGAAATTTGCGAGGATTAGTTAAAAAAATAAAAAATTATATAATATTTTTAGAAAATAATGTCAAATATAAAACAATATTTTATGAAATTGGCGATGGAATATCAGTATCAGAAAAAAGGATGTAATTATGCAAATCATAGTAAAACCTAAGAATGTTTACAATTTAGATAAATATATTAAAATGAAAGCAAATGCTTTTATTTTTGGTATGAAAGATTTATCTGTTTCACCAACTGCAGTAATAAATGTTAATTCTTTAAATTATTTAAGAAAGAAATTACCTAAAAATATAAAAATATTTGTTTCTATAGATAAAAATATTTTTGATAAAGATATAAAAATATTAAAAAAGACTTTGTTATCTTTGGAATATTTGCATATAGATGGCATCTTATTTTATGATTTTAGCATTTTAGAATTGAAAGAAGAATTAAAACTTACCATACCACTTATTTGGAATCAAAACTTTTTTGTTACTAATTATATGACATGTAATTACTATAAAAATGATTTAAATGTATTTAATGCTGTAATATCAAATGAAATAACCTTGGAAGATATAAAACAAATGGTTTCAAAGACTACAAATAATTTTTTTATTAATGCCTTTGGTTACCAACTTATGGCTTATTCTAAAAGAAAATTAATTAGTAATTATTTTAAATATATAAAAAAACCTAATTTAAAAATATATCATCATATAATTGATAAAAATATAAAATATAATATAAAACAAGAAAAAGAAGGGACTTCCTTAATATCTTCATATATTTTAAATACTTTAAATGAAATAAATGATTTTAAAAAAATAGGAATAAAATATATTATTTTAGATGAAAAAAACATCAGTAGAAAAAATTTTTTGGATGTATTAAATATTTATAATGAAGCAGTAAATAATAATTTAACTAGTAAGAAATTAAAACAATTAGATGAAAAATTACATAAAAAATTTAATAATTTAAGTAGTGGTTTTTTATATAATGAAACAGTATATAAGGTGAAATAATATGGAAAAAATAGAATTGCTTTCTCCCGCGGGAGATTTAGAAAAGTTATATATTGCTTTTCTTTATGGAGCTGATGCTTGTTATATCGGAGGTAAAGATTTTAGTTTACGTGCTAATGCTAATAATTTTTCTGTAGAAGAAATACAAACAGCATGTGAATATGCTCATAAATTGAATAAAAAAATATATGTTACAGTAAATATTATTTTTCATAATAAAGATATAAATGGAATAGAAAAATATTTAAAAGAATTAGAAAAAGCAAAAGTAGATGCTGTAATAATTAGTGATTTATTTTTAATTGATATTATAAAAAAAGAGACACCAAATTTAAAAATATTTTTGAGTACTCAAAATTCTACTACTAATAGTTTAAGCGTAAACTATTTAAAAAAATTAGGAGTAGAAAGAGTCGTTTTAGCAAGAGAACTAACAAAAAAAGAAATAAAAAAAATATATGATGAAACAAAAATGCCTTTAGAAGTATTTTTACATGGGGCAATGTGTACTTGTTATTCAGGAAGATGTGTACTATCTAATTATTTTACAAATAGAGACTCTAATCGTGGAGGATGTGCTCAAGTATGCAGGTTTGCTTTTGATTTAGATAAAAAGCGAAAAACTAATTTTTCTATAGCTACAAAAGACTTAAATTTAGCTAGATATATTCCAGATTTAATAGAAATAGGGGTTAAATCATTAAAAATTGAAGGAAGAATGAGAAGTGCTTATTACATAGCAACTGTAAATAGTTGTTATCGTAATTTAATTGATACATATTATAATAATAACTTTACTAAAAAAATATTAGATAAGAATTTAAAAATATTAGATAGAGTGGCTAATAGAGAATCATCAGGACAATATTTTAAAGGTAAAGTTAGTGCTTTTGATCAATACTATTTAGGAAAATGTGAAATATCTAATCAAGATTTTTTAGCTCAAGTGATTTCTTATGATGAAAAAACTTCTTTAGCAACAGTAGAGCAAAGAAATTATTTTAAAATAGGAGATAGTGTCAATTTGTTTGGTCCAGGTAACAAAAATGTTGACTTTATAATTAATAAAATATATGATACTAATATGAATAAAATTGAAGTAGCAAATCATCCGCAAGAAATATTAAAGATATATGTTCCAGTTTCTGTTGAACCATATTCTATGATTAGAGTTTCCGTTTATAAATGATTTGACAAAATCAAAAAAAAGGAGTATCCTTTTACAAGTATAAGTTTATACGAGAGGTGAAAAAATGAGAGAAAAAAAGGAAATCTTTCTTACAAAAGAAGGATATGAAGAAATAAAAGAAGAATTAGAAGATTTAATAAATGTTAAAAGACCCGAGAATGTTCAGGCTATAAAAGAAGCACGAGCTTTGGGAGACTTATCAGAAAATGCTGATTATGATGCAGCTAGAAATGAACAGGCAGAGCTTGAAGCAAAAATAAAAAAGTTACAGACTATTGTAGATAATGTTACTATAATAGAAGAAGTTTCTAAAGACAAAGTAGGAGTAGGAACAACCGTTAAAATTTCTTATGTTGAAGATCCAGAAGAAGAAGATCAATATAAAATTGTCGGTAGTCAAGAGGCTGATCCATTTGAAAGTAAAATATCTAATGAATCTCCAATTGCTAAAGCTTTATTAGGACATAAAGTAGGAGATACAGTAAATGTATTAAGTCCAAATGGTAACTATCAAATTAAAGTTATTGAAATAAGTTAAAAAATTAAGAATTCTTAATTTTTTTAATTTGTAATCATAATTATTTTAAAGTATTATAATAATAGTGGTTTTTATATGGAGGATTTTCATGAAAAAAATTTTATTGTTAATGATAATATTTTTGTGTTTTATTTTTAATATTAATACTTTTGCTTACTCTAAATCAGTAATAGATATAACAACTATGGATATATATGAAATACAAAATGCTATAGATAAAGGATATTTAACCTATGAGTTATTAACAAAAATTTATTTAGAAAGAATTGAAAAATATGATCCTAATTTTAATACCATAATAACTATAAATAAAAATGCTTTAAAAGAAGCAAAAGAAAAAGATATAGAATATAAAAAATATGGTAGAAGTTCTATTCTATTTGGTATACCTATTATAATTAAAGATAATATAGATGTTTCTGGCATGCCTACAACTGTTGGAACAAAAACATTAAGTGATAGTTATCCTAATAGTGATAGTGAAGTTGTAGCTAATTTAAAAGAACAAGGCGCTATTGTTATAGCAAAAGCTAATATGAGTGAATTTGCCTTTTTTGCCTCATCTTCTATTAGTTCCTATGGAACAGTAAAAAATGCTTATAATACAGCTTATTCTAGTTATGGTTCTTCAGGAGGAGTTGCTGTTGCTATTTCTTTACAATTTGCTACTTTAGGAATAGGAACAGATACTAATGCTTCTATTAGAGTTCCAGCTAGTGCTAATAATATAATTGGATTTAGACCAACTTTGGGTCTTTTAAGTAATGATGGAATTGTAAATTATGATATAACGAGAGATACAGTAGGAATAATGACAAAATATACTAAAGAAAATGCTTTATTATTAGCTGTTTTAGAAGGAAAAAATGAAAATTATTATACAAAAAATATAAAAAATCCTAATACTTTTACTATTGGAGTTATAAATGACTTTTTAATAGGAAATGATAGTGGTTTATATGGTACAGAGAAAACATTAAAAGAAATAGTGGAATTATTTAATAAAAAATTAGATACTTTAAAAGAACAGGAAGTAGAAATTGTTTATATAGATGATTTTTATTCAAAAGACTATTCTTATATTGATAATAGTACACTTGGAGGATGGACTATGTGTTATGCTTTTAATAATTATATAAAAAATACTAATAGTAGTATAAATAATTTTTATGATTTAGCATATTCACGTGGGCATATTTATAGTTTGTGGAACTATGTAACAGATTGCTCTAGAAACATTAATAATATTAATAATTATAAAAGTGAAAAAGAAGTATATGAACAATATATAAATAAAATATATGAAAAATATGATTTAGATTTTTTAGCATATCCTACTACTAAAAATAAGTTATTAAAGGTAACTGATGATACATCAAATTTTTCTTCACCAAGTTCTTTAATTGCCCCAGTATTAGGACTTCCTGCTATGTCACTTTCTTTGGGGGAAATAGAGGGATTATATTATGGAATAGAGTTAGTAGGTTTAAAAAATTCAGAAGAATTGATGTATCAATTTAGTTATTTTTATGAAAATATAAATCCTACTTATACTTTATCATCTCTAACACCATCATTATATGAGATACCAGAAGAGGTTACAAAATTAAAAGATTTATATGAAGATAATATAAATTTAACTTTATTTAAAAAATTAAATATTTTAGTAGTAAAAGATTATAATAAATTAAGAACAGATATAAAAGAATTTTTAACAAATTATAATAATTATGAAGATGAAGATATAGAAGATTATGCTAGTAAGTTATATACTGATTATGATAAAGCAATAAATAATCTAAATAAGAATTATTATATAATTATAGTTAGTATTCTAATATTGATTTTATTTATTTTAATTATAAAAAGAGAAATATTTAAACATAAACTAAAGAAAAAAAGAAAATATAAATAATTATAGAAGTGAATTTGTTAATATTTCAAATTCATTTTTATTTTATAATAATATTTAAAAAAGCATTGACTTAAAACAAATGTTTGTATATGATGTATTTAAGGAGGTTTATATGGAAGAAGTGAAAGAATTGAAAGAAGATAAATTACATTTAATAAATAAATTGTTTAATAATGAAACAATAAGGACAGTTTGGGATAAAGAAAAAGAAAAATATTATATTAGTGTTGTTGATATGGTGGGGATATTATCAGAAAGTGAAAATCCAAGAAAATATTGGAATTGGTTAAAAAATAAAGTAAAAAAGGAAGAAACTTTCGAGTTGTCTAGTATTACTAGACAACTGAAGTTAAAAGCTTCTGATGGAAAATATTATAATACTGATGTTGCTGATATTA
>CAZRBE010000032.1:8210-9169 GCA_964598285.1 uncultured Mycoplasma sp. | reverse complement strand
GAACTGTACTTGGAGGAGCACTTGGAGGATTTGGAAGAGGAGCATTAGGTGGAGCCAAAGGAAAAGTGTTTGAAGGAGCTAAAAATCAAGCTGCTCGTAATAAAAATGTAAAAGCTACTGCTCAAGCAGGTGGAAATTGGTGGCAAAGACAATTAGCAGGAGTAGGAATGGATGCTGCTTCAAGGGGAGACAGACAAATAAAAGGAATTGAAAGTCAGCAGAAAGCTTATGAAGAATTTAATAAATATAAGGATGATATTGATAATATTGCTGAAGGCAGTGAATATATGAAAAATTTAAGAGCGCAAAAGAATGCTGCAGGTAATCCAGCATATACAGAAGCACAAATGAAAAGTGCAAGAACAGCATGGATTAATGCTCAAATGGGAGCAAGCAAAGATGAAAGCGTGTGTACTAATGGAGTAGTTGATAAAGCAAAATATGGAGTTGATTATGAGGCTGGGAAGGCTGCAGGAATGAATACAACCTTAATACAGGCTGAAGACACAAGAAGAGGGAATTCTACTATTAGTTCTATTGCTGGATCTTCTGTAACTGACTATGCTTCATTAGATAAAGCAAATACTGCTGTTAGAACAGCAAGAAATGATGTTGAGATTAAGATTAATAAGGTTAGATCAACGGATGCTTATCGAGCAGGCGATGCTGCAAGACAAGGAAGTAGCAGTGGTAAAAAATAAAAAGAGGGTGATATAAAGTGATTAATCAAACATATTTAGTACCAGCTAATAGTAAAAGATCAGGGCTTATTTGGGGATTTTTTAAACCATTAGATTTGGTAATATTTGTTATAGGAATATCATTAACATTTGCTTTGCTTATGTTAACATCAGTAAATGATATAAAATCAGTTGTAATAATAATGTTACCAGTTTGTATGGCAGGTTTTCTGATATTTCCAATTCCAAATTATCATAATGTTCGAACGTTTTTAATAG
>CAZRBE010000032.1:7040-8200 GCA_964598285.1 uncultured Mycoplasma sp. | reverse complement strand
ACTTTAGAAATAGAAGAAAATATATATGGAGAGGTTGGTGTTATAAGTATGAACAACGCGACTAGTAATGTACAAGCAAATAGAGGAGTTAGACTTGATGCAAGTAGCAGTAAAAATAATGGAGCAAGAAAAGCTTTACCTAGTAAAGTTGCTGCTAATCCTAAATATACTGAAAATTGGATTAATGTAAAAAGAATATCTAATGGAATTATGTATAATAATGAGGGAGATATGATAACTGGGGTTAAAATAAGACCTAAAAATATCTTTATTCAAGATAGATATTCTATGGATAATACACTTCTTGGTTTAATGAATTTTTATAATACTTTGGATTTTGAGTTTTGGTTAATAATAGCAGATAGACCTGTAGATATTGCGGTTTATCAAGCAGAATTACAACTTTTATATAATAAAGCTCCTGATAATACTATTAGAAAAATAATAGGACAAGATTTAGATAAGGGTGATTATTTTATAAATAATAGTGTTGTTGATACTGAGTATTATATATTATTTAAGGAAAAAAATTCTGAAGTTATGCAGAAAAAACTTAGAAATATGATAAATGGTTTGGCAGGAGCTGGTCTTGTTTCAAGCCAAACATCCAATGATGATTTAAGGATGATACTTGATAATTTCTTTAATGCCGGAAGAACATTTGAGACAGGGACGGTGATGCCTTTATGAGTTTTAAAAGTAAAGTAGCTCCAAAAGGATTAGATTTTACAAATCCAGCACATATTGTAGTAAGTGATAAGTATATGACAATATTAACAGTAGTATCATGGCCAAGATCTATAGGTGTTGGATATATATCAAATATTACTAATATGCCTGGTGTAAAGATAGTAATAAAACATATTCCAGTAACTTTTTCTGTTTTATCTAAAATGTTAAATAAAGAGCTCGCTAATTTAAAGATTAGATATCATGATGAAAAAGATAAAACTGCTCAAGAAAGAGTTAGACAGGATTTTGATACATTAGAAGCATTTATTCAACAATTGGCAGCTGCTCAATCAAGAATATTTGATTTTCAGATGCATGTGGTTGTCACTGCTGATACGTTTGAGGAAATGGAACTTAGAAAAACAACTACGAAGAATTATTTGGATGCCATGGGGTTACGTGCTATACCACTTCGTTTTGAACAAGAA
>CAZRBE010000032.1:5742-7030 GCA_964598285.1 uncultured Mycoplasma sp. | reverse complement strand
ATCGGCTTTACCTATGCTCTGCTCCCCGCCCTGTTTAAAAAGTATTATCCCAGTATTTCCTAAGCAAGATATAGAAGAAAGAATTGGTACTATAATGCCAAGTCCTACAATGGCAGCGATGTATCCTTATATCTTTGATAGTATAAAAGATCCTGGCCCATCATGTTTACTTGGAACAGACTTTTCAGGAGGTGTAGTTTTATTTAATCAATTTTTATATCAAATACGTAAAGAACATAATCGTAATAATGCTAATATGGTTATATTAGGAACTTCTGGTAGTGGTAAATCAACAGCAGCAAAATTATTGTTAAGAACAGCAATAAGAAATGGTTATAAAATAGTATGTATCGATCCAGAAAATGAGTTGTATGATATGGTTAAATTATTTGGGGGAGATACAATAGATTTAGGTAAAGGTGGAGATTTTGGACTTATAAATCCATTAGAAGTATTAGTTGATGCTGATGAAGAAGAAATAAAACAAGGACTAGGTTATACGGTATTGACTAAGACACTTCAATTTTTAAAAGGATTTATGAAGTATTATGATCCCTCAATAGAGGAAGATGTTTTAAATTTATTTATTGAATTAGTTCAAGAGACTTATAAACGTTTTGGAATAGACTTTAATACTGATTTTTCAGAATTTAAATCAAATCAATATCCAACATTTGATGATGTATATGTTACTATAAAAGGAAAATTAACATCAATGACTGATATGACTCATGAACGTGATATTATGGAAAGACTAGAACTTAAGATAAGACCAATAACAAATGAATTAAAATTTTATTTTAATGGACATACAACTATTGCACCTAAGAGTAATTTTATAGTATTTAATATAAAAGAACTTATGAATTCTGATGTAAATATTCGTAATGCTTTATTCTTTAATGTCTTGAAGTATTCTTGGAGTTTGTGTTTGGATCCAGATGTAAATACAGTTATGATGGTAGATGAAGCACACGTTTTACTTTCTGGTGGTAATGTTTTAGGAGCGGATTTCTTGGCACAAATTCAAAGACGTGCACGTAAGTATAATACCGGTAATATAATTATTACTCAACAACCAAGTGATTTTACTCCTCAAGCTGTAATTACACAAGGAAAAGCGATTTTTGATAATGCATCATATTACTTAGTAATGGGATTAAAGAAACAAGCAGTTGAAGATTTAGGGTTACTAATAGATTTAAATGATAATGAAAAAGAAAGTATAAAAAGATATAGTCAAGGCAACGCATTATTTGTTTGTGGATCACGTAGAATGCAAATTAAT
>CAZRBE010000032.1:0-5732 GCA_964598285.1 uncultured Mycoplasma sp. | reverse complement strand
AATGTTGTAGTTACACCAGAAGAATTAGAATCGTTTGGTAGTTGTGGAGGATTCTAAAAGTTAACAAGGAGGTTATATAATTAAATTAAAATTTAAGGCAACAGCTCAAGATTGGTTAATATTTTGTTTGTTTGTGATTATTTTACTATATGTATCATGTGTTTTAACTTTAAATCTTCATAGTTTAGCTATTGGTAATGGATTTGCAGGATTAAATCCTTTTCCTGCTTTTTTACCTAAGTTTTTAGGTGCTACAATTATATTTTTTATAGCAGGACTTGTTGCAATATTTATGGCTGTAAAATCATATTTTTTTGAAAATGAAAAAGGATTTGGTTTAAGTGCAGGAGAAAAAGATGAAAAAGGATTTTCTAGATTTGCAACTGATAGAGAAACAAAAGAAAAATTAAAAAAGATTACGATAAAAAGTAATAGTTATGAAGATGCAGGAATTCCTATTATAAACAATGGTAAAGAGATATATCTTGATGGTGGAGAAAGTCATAATATTGTAATAGGTTCTACTGGTGCTGGTAAAACACAAGATGTAGTTTTACCTCTTGTTAAGATATTAGCAAGACATGGTGAATCTATGATTATAACTGATCCTAAATCTGAAATATATAAAAATTGTTATGGACTTTTAAAATCTAAAGGATATAAAATAGTGGTATTGAATTTCCGTGAGCCACAACATGGTAATTGTTGGAATCCTCTTACTTTACCATATCAGTTATATAAAAAAGGTGATACTGATAAAGCAATGGAACTTTTAGATGATGTAGCTTCTAATATTTTATATGAAGAAGGTGGACAAAAAGATGCTTTCTGGGAAAAATCATCTGCCGATTATTTTACAGCATTAGCTTTAGGATTATTTGAAGATGCTACAGAAGAACAAGTTAATATTAATAGTATTTCAGTAATGACTACAGTTGGAGAGGAACGTTTTGGAGGTAGAAGTACTTATATAAAAGAATATTTTGCTGATAAAGATCCTGCTAGTGCGGCTTATACCTGTGCTTCAGGAACAGTAATGGCTGCAGAAGAAACTAAAGCAAGTATTTTATCAACTTTTAAACAAAAGATAAGACTTTTTGCTTCCCGTGAAAATTTAAGTGAAATGTTATCACATAGTGATTTTGATATGTTTGATATAGGAAAACATAAAACAGCAGTATTTTTAATTATTCAAGATGAAAAGAAAACTTATCATGCTTTAGCTACAATATTCGTTAAACAATGTTATGAAACTTTAATAGGAGTTGCGCAAGAAACAGAAAAAGGCGAACTTCCTATTAGAACAAACTTTATTCTTGATGAATTTCAAAATATGCCACCATTAAAAGATGTTACAACAATGGTAGCTGCTGCAAGATCTCGTCATATCAGAATGACAATGATTATTCAAAATTTCGCAGGTTTAGAGGCTACATATAGTAAAGAAATTGCTCAAACAATAAGAAGTAACTGCAACAATTTAATATATCTACTTACAACAGAATTATCTGCTTTGGAAGAAATATCTAAACTTTGTGGAGAGAAAAAAGTAAAAATTGGGAAAGGTGATAAAGAGCATGAGGAATCTAGACCTTTAATTACAGTATCAGAACTTCAACTGATGAAGGAAAATGAAGCCATTGTAATTAGAACAAGATCAAGACCATATAAAACAAAGCTTTACCCAGATAGATTTACTGATTGGGGTATTCCAAAAACAACTGCTGATCCTTTTGTTCAAAGAGAAAAAAAGCCACTTCAAGTATTTGATTTGGTAGAATTTATGAAAGTGAAACGTCAAAGTAAATTTGCTGATATGATGAATGAAAACAATCCATTTATGAATTTAGGAGGAATTGCTAATAATCAAATATCTCCATCAAAACAAGAATTTAATGTGGATGATTTAGTTAAAAAAATTGATCAAAAAATTGCAGAACTTGAAGCAGAAGAAAAAGCTGAAGAAGAAAATAATAAAAATGCTAAAGTTGATATTAAGCCAATTGATCAAGATTCTTTAACTGATGAAAGAGTAGTAGAAAGTGTTATTGAACCTAATAAAGATGAAGAAAATAAAAAGAAAAATACAGATGATCAATTTTTTGATGATTTCTTCGATGAATAAAGAGTACTATCTCTTTTTTTTTATTTTCATATAATAAATTAGGAGGAATTTTTATGTATTCAACTATTAATGCGACAGATATAAAAGGATTAATTGGAAGAATTAATATTATTGATATAAGAGATAATTATTTATATAATTTAAGTAATATTCCTACATCAAAAAATGTTCCTAGTAATTTTTTGCTTGCTAACCCAGAAAAATATTTAGATAAAGAAAAAGTTTATTATATATATTGTTCTATTGGATATAAAAGTGCATCAACATGTAATAAGTTATCTAATATGGGATATAAAGTAGTTAATGTATTAGGAGGATATAATGGATATTTAAAGTAATACTTTTAATTTTATAATTCCTGTATTATAATAATTACAGGAGAATTATTATGGAAATTATAAAAGTTTTTATAAATAATTGTGTTAATTATTTGCAATCAGTCGGTTTAATTGGTGGTTTTCTTTTAATTTTATTGGAATCAATTATTCCTGTTTTTCCTCTTGCTATTTTTATTGGAATAAATATTGTTTCCTTTGGTAATATTATGGGATTTATTATTAGTTATTTTGCTACTATAGTAGGATGTGTTTTATCTTTTTGTTTATTTAGATTTGGATTTAAAAATTTATTTCTAAGAATACTTAATAATAAAACTATAACAAAAATAGAAAAATTTATGAAATATATATCTAATATAGATTTTAATTTACTTGTAATACTTCTTGCTTTACCTTTTACACCAGCTTTTGCTATTAATATAGCAGCGGGTTTATCAAATATCAAAGCAAAAAAATTCTTTATGGCATTATTAATTGGAAAATTATCAATAATTTTATTTTGGGGATATGTTGGTAGCAATTTAATTCAGGGATTTACCGACAAAATTGTTATATTAAAATTAATTATTTTAGTATTAGGGGCATATATACTTAGTAAAATTGTAGAAAAAATTATAAAATTGGAGGAATAAAATGGATTATATAATTATAGGAATATTAATTGTTATACTAATTTTAGTAATAATTACCCTTACTAAAAATATTAATGAAGCTAATATTACAGAAAGACTTGGTAAATTAGAAGTTAATCTTACGAAAGAATTAGGAGATTTAAAATTGTCTTTAAATAAAGACTTTAATAATTTATCAGAAAAAAATGAAAGAAGACTTCTAGAAATAAATGAAAAGGTAAATGAGAGATTAGATCAAAATTTTGAAAAGACCAATAAAACTTTTATGAATGTTTTAGAAAGATTATCAAAAATAGACGAAGCACAGAAAAAAATAGATAGTTTATCTAGTGATATAGTTTCTTTGCAAGGAATATTAACAGATAAAAAAACTAGGGGTATTTTTGGTGAAGTTAATTTAAAACATATATTATCATCAGTTTTTGGGGATAATGATAGTCTTTATAAACTTCAATACACTCTTCCTAATGGTTTTATTGCAGATTCCATTCTTTTTGCACCAGAGCCTTTAGGAACTATTGCTATAGATAGTAAGTTTCCTTTAGAAAATTATAGAATGATGGTTGATAAAAAAATTAGTGGTATAGAAAGAGAAAAATATGAAAAAATGTTTACATCAGATGTCAAAAAACATATTGATGCCATTGCCACAAAATATATAATTAATGGCATTACAACTGATCAAGCAATTATGTTTTTGCCTGCAGAAGCTATTTTTGCGGAAATAAATGCTTATCATCCTGATATTATTGATTATTCTTATAAAAGACATGTGTGGATATGTAGTCCTACCACTTTAATCTCAACTTTAACTGTTATTGAAATGATTGTTAAAAATATTGAAAGAGATAAATATACAACTATTATCCATGAAGAGTTAAATAAATTAGGTATTGAGTTTAGTCGTTATAAAGATAGATGGGATAAATTATCAAGAAGTATAGATACAGTTACTAAAGATGTTCAAGAAATAAATACAACAACTGATAAAATAACAAAAAGATTTGAGTCAATAAATAAAGTAGATATTAATTTGATCGATCATAAAACAGATGAGTTATGAGATGTTTAGACATCTTTTTTCTTGGAAAATATAGTGTTTTTTGATATAATTAAATAGGAGATGGTAGTAATGGCATTAAAATATGATGAAAATAGCATAAAGATACTTGAAGGATTAGATGCAGTAAGAAAACGTCCTGGAATGTACATTGGTTCAACTGATAAAAGAGGACTACATCATTTAGTATGGGAAATTGTAGATAACTCAATAGATGAAGTAATAAATAATTTTGGAGATTATATAAAGATTGTTTTATATGAAGATAAATCTATATCCATTGAAGATCATGGAAGAGGAATTCCTGTAGGAATGCATTCTTCTGGGAAATCTACTCCTGAAGTTATTTATACCGTTTTGCATGCGGGCGGAAAATTTGAAACAACTGGATATAAAGTTTCTGGGGGATTACACGGAGTTGGAGCATCAGTTGTTAATGCATTATCAAAATGGATGGAAGTAACTATAAGAAGAGATGGAGTAGAATATTATATAAAATTTTCTAATGGAGGAAGAGTTGAAGTTCCTTTAAAAAAAATAGGTACTACTAATAAAACAGGAACAACAGTTAGATTTTTACCAGATCCAGAAATTTTTTCTACCACAACATTTTCTTATACAACTATTGTAGAAAGAATGCAAGAGAGTGCTTTTTTAATTAAAGATTTAACTATTGAAGTAGATGATGTAGAAGACAAAAAAAGTGTTTCATTTCATTATGAAAATGGATTAACTTCATTTGTAGAAATGATTAATGAAAATAAAAATCCTTTACATAAAGTATATAATTTTAGTGGCATAAAACAAGATATTGAAGTAGACATAGCTTTTCAATATACTGATAGTTATAATGAGAATATTATATCTTTTGTAAATAATGTTAAAACAGGTGATGGGGGAACACATGAAGTTGGATTTAGGACAGCAATTACTAAAGTATTTAATGATTATGCTAAAAAATATAATTTTATAAAAAATAAAGATGCTTCCTTTGATGGAAGTGATGTAAGAGAAGGATTAACTGCTATAATATCTCTAAAAATACCAGAAAATCTTTTACAATTTGAAGGACAAACAAAATCTAAATTAGGAAGTCCAGTAGCAAGAACTGCAGTTGAATCTATTGCATCAGAAAAAATAGCTTTCTTTTTAGAAGAAAATAATAAAATAGCTACAGATATTATAGATAAAGCTTTAAAAAGTAAAATGGCTAGAGAAGCTGCCAGAAAAGCTCGTGAAGAAATACGTAAGGGAAAAGGTAAAAAAGGACAAGAAAAACTTATTTCTGGAAAACTTACCCCTGCAAGTGGTAAAGATAAAAGTAAAAATGAACTTTTTTTGGTAGAAGGAGATTCTGCTGGAGGTAGTGCTAAACAGGGAAGAGATAGAAAATTTCAAGCTATACTTCCTTTACGTGGGAAAGTATTAAATACTGAAAAAGCTCGATTTGAAGAAATAATAAAAAATGAAGAAATAGCTACGATGATACATACTATCGGAGCAGGTTCTGGAAGTAGTTTTGACTGTAGTGATATGGAATATGATAAAATAATAATAATGACTGATGCTGATGATGA
>CAZRBE010000031.1:0-9550 GCA_964598285.1 uncultured Mycoplasma sp. | reverse complement strand
AAGTGATGCAGCCCTTAATTTTATACCAGAAACATCAAAAGCTTTGGGATTTGGATTTAGATGTGGTTTTTTAGGTTTACTTCATTTAGATATTATAAAAGAAAGAATTGAAAGAGAGTTTAATATTGATATAATTGCCACAAGTCCAAGTGTTATTTATGAAGTTGTTTTAACCAATAACGAAACAATTTTTATAGATAGTCCTTCCAAACTGCCTCCTAAAGAACAAATCATAGAAATAAGAGAACCATATATCTTATCAACTATATTTCTTCCTAGTTCTTATGTAGGATCAGTTATGGAAATATGTCAAAATAAACGTGGTAATTATATTGATATGGAATATTTAGACGAAAAAAGAGTTAATTTAAGATATGAGTTACCTTTATCAGAAGTTGTTTTTGATTTTTTCAACAAAATAAAAAGTGCCACAAAAGGATATGCTTCTTTTGATTATGAATATATTGCCAATAAAAAAAGTGATTTAGTAAAATTAGATATATTGTTAAATGGTGAAATAGTAGATGCTTTAAGTATTATTGTTCATAGAGATTTTGCTTATGAAAGAGGTAGAATTATTTGTTCTAATTTAAAAGAAGTTATTCCAAGACAATTATTTGAAATACCAATTCAAGCGTCAATTGGATCAAAGATTATTGCTCGTGAAACTATAAAGGCTTTAAGAAAAGATGTTTTAGCAAAGTGCTATGGGGGAGATATTTCCCGTAAAAGAAAATTATTAGAAAAACAAAAAGAAGGTAAAAAGAAAATGAAAATGATTGGTAATGTAGAAATACCAAGTGATGCTTTTTTAAGTATTTTGAAAGTTAATGATAACTAAAAAAGTGATAATTGAATTATACTTTTTAAAGTAAATATCAATTTATCACTTTTTTAATGTTCTAGTTATTTTAATAGTTTTGGGAATTATATTACTTTCCGTAACAACTACTTTATTATTTTTTTCTTTTGTTAATATTGTATAAGAATAATTACCACTATCATAAGAATTAATTGGTTCAAAGTAAACATAATTACTTTCATCAATTTTAACTAATTCATAAACTTTATTTTCTTTTTTATTAAGTATTTTACCTATACATAAATTATTTTCAATTATAGCATTTTTGATTATAATTAGTAATTGTCTTTCATTAACTGTTTTTCTATTTTTTAATCTTTTTTTAACATTATCCATATGTCCCTCCGACAAAAGTTATTTTACTCTAATTACTTTATTTTTGCAAGTGTTTATGTTAATCTAAGGTAGGTGGTATAAATGAAACAAGTAAATATTTTTGATTTATTAGATTTAAAAATACCATATCGTAATAATTTAAATTTTAATTGTAATGTAACATTTGGCATAGAAATAGAATTTCAATTTTTAGATTTAGGATTAATTAAAGAAATAATTAATTTAAAACATATACATAATTGGAATGTAAAGAAAGATGGAACAATTACTAAAGAAATAAATAAAACTTTATATGGAGGAGAAATATCTTCACCTATACTTATTGATAGTAGTGATACATATGACAATATAAAAAAAGTTTGCAATTTAATTGAGTTAAATGGAGGAATAGCGGGAGATTTAACTGGAGCTCATATTCATGTTGGACATCAAATATTAAATTTTAATATTGATTATTGGAAAAATTTGGTATTACTTTGGATTGCTTTTGAAAAAGTTATTATGAGATTTGCCTATGGAAAAACCAGCATTCCTAGAAATAAATTACATTTATGTAGTAATCCCGTAGGAAAAGATTTATTAATTAAAAAAGATAAACTTTTAAAATGTAATGATTTGATTAGTTTTATTGGTAATCTTTATGAAATTTGTGGTTATAAAGAAAGTTCTATAGATTTTTCTCATATTACGGGTAATGATGTTTATAATGAAACCATGGGAAACAGCACTATTGAAATTAGATGTCCTAATGGAACATTAGATCCTATAATATGGCAAAATAATATTAATTTTTTTATCTCTTTATTAAATTATGCTAATTCAAAAAAATTTGATACCTCTTTAATGGAATATATAATTATGTTAAGAGGAACAACAAAAGATATTAATGATACAACTAATATTTATAATGAAGAAGCAATTATATTAAGTAATTTAATATTTGATAAAGAAATTGATAAATTATATTTTTTAAAACAATATTATAAAGCTTTTAATGAAAAAGATCTTATAAATGAAATAAAAAGATCAAAAGTGAGGTAACATATGAAAAGTGTTTATATTCATATTCCATTTTGTAATAGTATTTGCAGCTATTGTGATTTTTGTAAAATGTTGAAAAATGATGATTTAATAAAAAAATATTTAAAATCTTTAAATAATGAAGTATCTAAATATTACAAGAAAAATATTATAAAAACTATTTATGTTGGAGGTGGGACTCCATCATGTTTAAATATAGAAAAATTAAAGTTATTATTTTCTACAATAAAACAATTTAAATTAGCTAAAAATTATGAATTTACTTTTGAATGTAATATAAATGATATAAATGAAAAATTATTAAAATTTTTATATAAGAATAAAGTAAATCGTTTAAGTATTGGAGTAGAAACTTTTAATCCCAATTTATTGAAGATATTAGGAAGAATAAATAATTGTGATGTAAATAAAAAATTATTATTAGCCAAAAAATATTTTAATAATATAAATGTTGATTTAATGTATGGAATAAATAAAGAAACAATAGAAGATTTAAAAAAAGATTTAGATAATTTTTTGGATTTAGAAGTTACTCATATATCTATATATTCTCTTATATTAGAAAATAATACTATTTTAAAGATAAAAAATTATCAAGAGTTAGATGGAGATATTCAAAGAAAAATGTATGATTTAATAAGAAAAATATTAAAAAATAATGGCTATATTCAATATGAAATAAGTAATTTTGCCAAAAAAAGTTATCAATCAAAACATAATTTGGCTTATTGGAATAATAATTTTTATTATGGTTTTGGATTAGGAGCTTCAGGATTTATTGATAATATTAGATATAGCAATACTAAAAATATAAATAAATACTTAAAAGGAAATTATAGATTAGAAGAAGAACAAATGACAAAAAAAATAAATATGGAAAATGAAATGATTTTGGGTTTAAGAAAAATAAATGGAGTATCAAGAAAAAGATTTTTTTCAAAATATCATAAAAATATAGAAGATGTTTTTAATGTAAGTAAGTTAAATTGTAGTAACAAAAATTATTATATTTCAAAAAAATATTTATATGTTTCTAATGCTATTTTAAAAGATTTTATTGATATATAATAATTGATATAGACTTTAAAAAATATTTATTGTAAAATAATTGTGGTGAAGTAAAGATGTCTAAGTGGGATAAAGATTACTTAAATTTGTGTAAAAAAATATTAAATGAGGGAGTAGAAGTACAAAATAGAACAGGTGTAAATTCTATAAAAATACCTGGTTATTTTTTTGAATTTGATTTGCAAAAAGAATTTCCTGTTTTAACTACAAAACAACTATTTTTTAAAAATGCTATAATAGAAATGCTTTGGATTTATCAAGAACAAAGTAATGATGTAAGATGGCTACAAAAAAGAAATAATCATATTTGGGATGAATGGGAAATAAATGAAGATGGGAAATGGAATGCTAAACAGATGATTATAGATAATGGCATTTTAAAAGAAACAAATATTTGTAAAGAATTTGCTAAAAAATATGTTCATACTATTGGAACAGCTTATGGTTATATAGTAAAAAAATATCATTTAACTGATAAATTAATTAATACCATAAAAAACAATCCCACTGATAGAAGATTAGTTATTTCTTTATGGCAAGATAAATATCTAGATACTGCTGTTTTACCCTCTTGTGTTTGGTCTACTGAATGGGATATTACTAATGGTTATTTAAATCTTTTTGTTCATCAAAGAAGTTGTGATGTTCCTTTAGGATTACCATTTAATGTAACTCAGTATGCAACTTTTCTTACTTTAATTGCTCAAGTAACTGATTTAAAACCGGGTAAAATTTATTGGTCTATAAAAGATCCTCATATTTATGTTAATCAAGTTTCGGGAGTTAAAGAACAGATAAAAAGAGGAGATACTTTAGAAGATTTAAAAGCTCCAACATTATGGATTAATCCTGAAATTAAGGATTTTTATCAATTTGATAATTCTAAACTATTAAAGGATATAAAAATAATTGATTATAAACATTATGGAAAAATATCATTTCCCATATCTCAATAAGGAGGTTTTTTATGAAATTAAGTATGATTGCTGCAGTTGGAAAAAATAATGAATTAGGGAAAAATAATGGACTTATCTGGCATTTAAAAGAAGACCTAAAATTTTTTAGAGATATAACTTCTAATTCAACAGTAGTAATGGGTTTAAATACTTTTTATTCTTTACCTAAAATGTTACCTAATAGAAAGCATATTGTCTTTTCCATAGATGATGTTTCTTTACCGGAAGAAGTTACTATATATCACAACATAAATGATTTTTTAAATGATTATAAAGATTATAATGAAGAAATATTTGTTATTGGAGGAGGAATGATTTATAAAGATTTTATAGATTATGTTGATAAAATTTATTTAACAGAAATAAATGGTAGTGATAATACTGCTACAGTATACTTTCCTAAGTTTAATAAAAATGATTTTTATAAAGAAATATTATCTAATAATGAAGAAAATGCTCTTAAATATAAACATGTACTTTATAGGAGAAAATAAATATGGGTAAATTAATATTAATTGAGGGAACAGATTGTTCTGGAAAAGAAACACAAAGTAAACTTTTAGTAGAAAAATTACAAAAATTAGGTAAAAAAGCCATATATTTTTCTTTTCCTAATTATGATAGTCCTACAGGTAAAATAGTAGGAGGGCCATATCTTGGGAAACAAGAAATTTGTGAATCTTATTTTAAAGAAGGAGCAGCTAAAGTTCCTGCCAAAGTTGCCAGTTTATATTTTGCAGCAGATAGATTATATAACTTGCCATATTTAAAACAATTATTAATTGAAAACGATTATGTTATTTTAGATCGTTATGTTTATAGTAATATGGCACACCAAGGAGGAAAATTTGAAGACAAACAAGAAAGATATGCAATGTATGATTTTTTATTTAATTTAGAATTCAATATGCTTCAATTAATAATACCAGATTTAGTAATATTTTTACATATGCCTTATCTATATGCCAAAGAATTACAAAAGAATAGAAAATTTTTAGATGGACATGAAAGAGTTGCAAAGCATTTACAAAATGCAGAATTATCTTATTTAGAACTATCTGATAAATATAATTTTTCTTATGTAATTTGTGTTCATGAAAACTCTATGAGAGATATTGAAGATATTAATGAAGAAATACTAAATATGATTAATAATCGTTTTAATTTTTAGGCTTTTGCATTATTCCTATCATTGCACCAATCATAGAAGAAGAAATAATTAAAAGAGCAAAAATAATAAATGTAAAAGATAACATTTTAAATATTAATGCTAAAAACAAACAAATTAAAGATAGTATTATTCCTAATTTTATTCCTTTTTCATAACCCCTCTCATTACTATTTTTACCGAGAACAAATCCTCCTATAATGGTAGATATTATAGGTATTATTAACTTTAATATTTTAATAATATTATTGTTTAGTAAATCAAAATAACTTAAAATAGATAAAATTATAGTAAATACTAAAATAATTCCCATAGTCCATCCTAAAGAAATAAGATATTTTTTAACACTTTTCAAAATTATCACCTATAAAAATATATGTTGATGAATAAATATTTATACTTTCATTCATTATATAAATGGTGAAGAATTTTATGCTAGGTATTATTTTAAAAATAATTATATATTATTTATTTATTCTTTTTTATTTTATGGTTTCTCAAAATAAAAATTTAAAAGATTTCAAGTTATTAGATTTAATAACTTTTACCTTAGAAATGTTTTTTATGATCAATTCTTTTATTAATAACAATATTACTTTCTTTGAAACAATTATTTTTCTACTAATAATTTTATTTTTAACACTATTAATAGAAAATAAATTACAAAATAGATTAGTCATAACTTATTATGATAAATCTTCAGTAAAGAGTGATAATATTATAGAAATTATTTCAAAATTAAAAATAAAAACTATAAAAAAAATATTACAAAGATATAATTTATAATATTTTTTTCATTACTATAAATTGATGAATTGTAATATATAAATAAGATATAAAATAAGCAATTAGTAAAGGATACATGCCAATATCTAAATAAGATAGTAATAGTAATAAAATGCTTTTTATAATTACTCCAATAAGGTTAGAATAAAATATCGTTTTTGATTTATTTATGGTTTGTAAAATACTACTTAAAGGGCCTAAAATATAAGAAATAAAAAATATAATAGAAGCAATTCTTAGATAATTTGTTCCTAAAGATGTATTATATATTAATTCTAATGAAAATTTAGGAAATAAAAATAAAAATATAGAACAAGGAATACCTATTATTAAAGAATATAAGAAGGATTGATTAATTCTTCTTTTTACTTCTTTAATATTACCTTTAGCATAATTTTTTGTTATTTCAGGAAGTAAAGCGCTACTTATGGCACCAGTTAAAAAATTAGGCATCATAACCATAGGTAAGACATAACCCGTTATTATACCATATTGTTCTGTAATATAAGTATTATTATATCCAATATATAAAAAAACAAATGTTAAAATAATAGGTTCTATAAATAATCCAATACTAGAAATTAATCTTCCTAAAGTAGTAGGTATAGCTATAGAAAATAAATCTTTTATATATGTAATATCTGGTTTTATATCATTTTTTTTAATTCTTGTTTTTTTGGGAAGAAATATTAACAATATTATTATAGATATTAATTCACTGACAATATTTATTAAAATTAATCCTGCTACAGCAAAAGAAATACCTTTACTAAGTAAATATGGAGTAATTAAAATTATTAAAAATATTCTAGCTAATTGTTCCATTAAATTTGAAAAAACATGAGGGAACATTTTTTGTTTACCAAAAAAATATCCTCTTAAAATACTTGATATAGTAATAAATGGAAGAGTTATAGCAATACATAAAATAGGATAGTATAAAGTTTTATTCTGTAGTAAATTATTTGCTATATAAGGTGCTAAAAGGATAATAAATATAATTAAAATTATATCAAATATTAAAGCAATAGGAGTTATAGAAAAAAGTATTTTTTTATTATTTTTGGTATCTTCTGCTACTAATTTTGATATAGCAGTAGGAAGAGATAAAGTAGCAATAGTAATAAATAAATTAAAAGTAGGTAGAACTAACATATAAAGTCCTATTCCAGATAATCCTATTTTTCTAGTAATAACTATTCTAATTACCATACCAAGTATTTTAGTTAGTAAACCTCCTACAATAAGTATTAAAGTAGATTTTATAAATTTTTCTTTAAAATTAATATTTATATTCATATTAAATAATATGAATGTTTTAAGATAATTACTATTAATATTATTTTTATTTTGCTATTTTTAAATTTTATTATATAATATAAATGGTGATATAAATGGACTTTAAAACTATTGATGAATTATATAATAGATTGTTACCAGCTTTAAAGATAAAAGTAACTGAAACAAAAAAATTAACAGAAAAAGATATATGGGATTACTTAACTAAGACTATTTGGATTAATTCTAATGATTTAACTTTAGCAGAGATGGTTAATGATATTTTAAAGTGTGATATTACAAAAATAAAGATATAGAGGTGTTACTATGACTAATAATTTATATGGACTTTTGTTCACTTTTTTAGTGGGAATTTTCTTTTTAATAATACTTGCCATAAGTGGTATTTTAAAGAAAAAGCACAATTTTGTTGTCACTTGTATAGGACTAACTTTTTCAGTTATGCTTGGCATGATATTTTTTGGATTATTACCAGAAGCAATAGAACTTTTAGAGGAAACTAATCATAAATTTATCTTTTTAATCTTATTTATTTTTTTAGGATTTATTGTTGTAGCAATGTTAGATAAATTAATTCCAGATCATCATGATACTAATAATAATTTAAATAAAAATACTTTAGTTCATATAGGAGTTTTAACATCAAGTGCTTTAGTTATACATAATTTTGTGGAAGGAGCAAGTCTTTATAGTATTACCTTAAATAGTATTCAAAGTGGTTTTTTACTTCTTTTAGCCATTATTTTACACAATATTCCTCTTGCTTTAACAGTTATGATTTCATTAAACGGCAATCTTAAAGGAAAAAATATAATACTTGTAATTTTACTTGTTATATCAAGTTTTGCAGGAGGATTAGTAGTTTATTTATTTAATATACCAAATTATGTTTTAGGTTATTTAATTAGTTTTACTTTAGGTATGGTTATTTATATATTATTATTTGAACTTTTGAAAGAAGTAATTAGAGAAAAGAAAAATAAATATGTTTATTGGGGATTAGTTTTAGGATTAATCTTAGTTATATTAACATTTTTAGTGTAGGTTTATTATGAAAGTAAAAAAAGAAATATTAAGAAAAGAATTATTTGAAACTTTAAATTCATATATGAATAAGGATGAAATAAAAGCAGTAGAAAATGCTTATCTTTTTGCTGTAAAAAAACACAATGGGCAACTTAGAAAAACAAAAGAAGAATATATAATTCATCCATTATCATGTGCTATTATACTAACTTCTATTAAAGCTGATTGTGCTACAATAATAGCAACTTTATTACATGATGTAGTAGAGGATACGGATGCAACTTTAGATGATATAAAAAGCAATTTTGGAGAAGAAGTAGCAAGACTTGTAGATGGTGTTACTAAAATAAACAACTTAAATATCTCAACAGAAAATGAATATTTAACTTCTTATTATAAAAAAATTATTGTAGGTATGAGTGAAGATGTCAGAGTAATTATTATAAAACTTGCTGATAGACTTCATAATATGAGAACTTTATATGCTCTGCCAATTATAAAACAAAAGAAAAAAGCAAAAGAAACCTTAGAAATTTTAGCACCAATTGCCCATCGTTTAGGTATGAACAAAATAAAAAGTGAATTAGAGGATTTATCACTTAAGTATTTAAAACCAGAAGTATATTTTAATATTGTTGAAAAACTCAATAATAATAAAATTGAACGTGAAGAATTGGTAAAGAAGATGATGGAAAAAGTTTCTTTTTTATTAAATGAAAATGGTATTAAACATGATATAAAAGGAAGAGCTAAAAGTATTTATAGTATTTATAAGAAATTAGATAAAGGTAGAGCTTTTAATGATATATATGATATCTTAGCTATAAGAATATTAGTAGAAAAAGAACAGGAATGTTATTTATCATTAGGATTAATTCATTCAAAATTTAAACCTATTTCAAAAAGATTTAAAGATTATATAGCTATGCCTAAAACTAATCTTTATCAAACATTACATACAACAGTATTTGGACTAGATGGAAATTTATTTGAAATACAAATAAGAAC
>CAZRBE010000030.1:0-9662 GCA_964598285.1 uncultured Mycoplasma sp. | reverse complement strand
ACTCAAAAAAAAATAATACAGAAAGTTTTCCAAAAGTCGGAATTAACTGGTATCCTGGTCACATGGCAAAAACTAAAAGAGAAATAAAAGCAAACTTAAATTTAATTGATATTGTTTATGAAGTAATAGATGCTAGAATTCCCTATAGTTCTAAAATACAAAATATTAAGAATTTAATTTATGATAAACCAGTTATTTTAATAATGACTAAATATGATTTATGTGATAAAAAAGAAACGGATAAATTTATTAAATTATATGAAGGACAAGGTTATCACGTTTTAACATACGATTTAATAAATTCTAAAAATATTAATGGATTGTTTGACTTGAGCCATATTGTATTAACGGACAAACTATTAAAAAGAAAAGAAAAAGGAATTACTGCTACTACTATAAAAGCTATGGTTATTGGGATACCTAATGTTGGGAAATCAACTTTAATTAATAAAATAATAGGTAAAAAAAGTGCTAATGTTGGTAATAAACCAGGAATCACTAAAAATTTAAGTTGGATAAGAGTAGGAAAAGATATTGATTTAATGGATACTCCAGGTATCTTATGGCCTAATTTAGAACAGAGTCATGTAGCCTTTAATTTAGCTAGTATGACTGCCATAAAAGAAGAAATATTAAATAAAGAAGATATTGCTATATATATTATAAATACTTTATATAAATATTATCCTTCTATATTAAAAGAAAAATATAATGTAACTAATATTGATGATATAGAAAATGCTTTTGATATTATTGGAAAAAAATTTGGCTGTTTAGAAAAAGGTGGTATTATTAATTATAATAAAGTTATTGATATTATAATTAATGATATAAAAAATGGTAAGATTAAAGGGATAACTTTTGATAGGGTGGATATGTGAATAAAAAAGAAATATTTCAAAAATTAGATAGTTTAGATTTGCCCAAGGATGAATATATAATTATATCTGGTGCTGCTATGGTAGTTTTAGGAGCAAAAAGAATAACTAATGATATTGATATAGCAGTTTCAGAAAAATTATTTAACACTTTAAAGAAAAAATCAGTATTTGAATATACAAATTTGGGAAATGATGTATATATTTATAAAAATATAGAATTTGCTACTAGTTTTTTTGATATGGAAAAAACTATTGAAATAAATGGATATCATTTTGCTAATTTAGAAATAACAAAACAATTAAAACAATTGCTTAATCGTGATAAAGATAAAAAAGATATAAAGAAAATAGATCTTTTTCTTGCTATGAAAGATAATCATTCTTATGAAAAATTATTAATTGATAAAGGTTTAACTTTAATTTGTGGAGTTGATGAAGTAGGACGTGGTCCTTTAGTGGGGCCAGTTGTTGCTGCAGCAGTAATATTACCTCTTGATTTTGATCTAAAAGGATTAACAGATTCAAAAAAATTATCTGAAAAAAAACGTGAAGAATATGAAAAAATAATAAAAGAAAAATGTCTTGCATATTCTATTGGAGAAGTAGATAATGAAACTATAGATAAAATAAATATTTATGAAGCAACAAAAATTGCTATGAAAAAAGCTATAAAGGGTTTAAAAATAAAACCACAACATGTTTTAATTGATGCTATGAAATTAGATATTGATATACCAAATACCCCTATTATAAAAGGAGATATCAAAAGTATTTCTATTTCAGCAGCTAGTGTTATAGCTAAAGTATACCGAGATAACATCATGAAAGAATTAGATAAAAAATATCCTTATTATAATTTTAAAAATAATAAAGGATATCCTACAAAAGAACATGTAGAGGCAATAAATAAATATGGTATTTTAGATTGCTATAGAAAGACATATGGTCCAGTTTTGGAATATATTAAACATAATAGTTGACAATAAGAAAATAAAGGATTATAAATAAAAAACAAGGAGGACTTCTATGCAAAATTTGGTAATTGTGGAATCACCTAGTAAAAGCAAAACTATAGAAAAATATTTAGGAAAAAATTATAAAGTTGTATCATCTATGGGGCATATTAGAGATTTAACGACATCTGGGAAATATGGTTTTGGTGTTGATATTGAAAATAATTTTGCTCCAACATATGAACCAATAAAAGGAAAGAAAAAATTAATCACAGAATTGAAAAAAATGGCCAAAGATAGTGATAAAATTTATTTAGCATCTGATCCAGATAGAGAAGGAGAAGCTATTGCGTGGCATTTAAAAGATGCTATGAAATTAAAAGATAAAGATTATGACAGAGTAGTTTTTAATGAAATTACTCATGATAAAGTTTTAGAAGCATTTAAAACTCCTCGTAAAATAGATGATAACTTAGTAAGATCACAAGAAGCAAGAAGAATATTGGATCGGATTATTGGGTTTCGTTTATCAAAATTAATGAGAAGTAAAACTGGAGGTAAAAGTGCTGGCAGAGTTCAAAGTGTTGCTTTAAAATTAATTGTTGATCGTGAAGAAGAAATAAATGCTTTTGTTCCAGAAGAATATTATACTATAACAGCAATATTTCAAGATTTTGAAGCGGATATATATCAATATAATCATAAAGATTTAGAAATAAAAACTAAAGTAGAATGTGCTGATATTTTAAAGAAACTTTCTAAAACATTTAAATTAGAAAGTACAACGAAAAAAGAAAAAAACAAAAGTGCTAAGCCCCCATTTACAACTTCAACATTACAACAAGATGCTTCTAATAAGCTCAATTTTGCGGGTAAAAAAACAATGAGTATAGCACAAAAGTTATATGAAGGAATTGACTTAAGTAATGAGAGAGTTGGATTAATTACTTATATGAGAACTGATTCTATTCGTTTAAGTAATGAATTTATCACTAATACTTATAACTTTATAAAAGAAGAATATGGTAAAGAATATATTGGTAATGTAAAAGTGTCAAAAAAAACAGATAATGTTCAAGATGCTCATGAAGCTATTAGACCAACATCTATTTTAAGAACACCAGAAAAAGTAAAAGAATATTTATCACTTGAAGAATATAAACTTTATAAAATGATTTATATTAGAGCTTTATCATCTCTTATGGCTGATGCAAAAACATTGGTTAGTACTATTGTTTTAGATAATAATAATTATCAATTTAAGGCAACAGGATCAATTCTAGTATTTGATGGATATTTAAAAGCTTATAAAGATTATGAAGATACAAATGATAAAATATTACCAGATTTAGAAAATTATAAAACTAATGTAATAGTATCTTTGGATATAACAAGTGAACAACATTTTACTACACCTAAATCTAGATATACAGAAGCTAAATTAATCAAAAAATTAGAAGAATTAGGTATTGGTAGACCATCTACTTATGTAAAGATAATTGATACGTTAAAAATAAGAGATTATGTTGTTATTAAAGATAAAAAATTTTATCCTACAGAAATGGGGATTACAATTACTCATAAGTTACAAGAAACTTTTTCTAATTTAATAAATGTAACTTATACTGCTCAAATGGAAAGTGATTTAGATTCTGTTGCTTTAGGCAAAAAAGTTTGGTATGAACTTTTAGACTCTTTTTGGAAAGAATTTGAACCAACTGTGAAAGAAGCATTTGATGTTATGGAAAAAGTAAAGCCTGAAGAAACAGGTGAATTGTGTCCGGAATGTGGAAGCCCTATGGTATTTAAAAGAGGTAAATATGGTACTTTTGAAGCATGTAGTAATTATCCTACTTGTAAATATATAAAAAAGAAAGAAAAACAAATTGTTGAAATTATGTCTTGTCCTTTATGTGATGGAAAAATTATTGAAAAAAAGACAAGAAAAGGTAAAATATTTTATGGATGCAGTAATTATCCTACTTGTAAATTTGCTTCTTGGGATAAACCTATTTTAGAAAAGTGTCCTAATTGTGGAGGAACATTGACTGAAAAAAAAGGTAAGATTAAATGTTTAGAATGTGATTATGAAAAAAATTAATTTATAGTTAGACAATTTATATTGTTTGTGATAGAATATGTCACATAAAGGGTGATATTTATGGAGAGACTAACATTACTGAGTAAAGATCAAATATTTGGCAGGAAAAGACTTGAAATTATTAAAGAACTTGGTACTATGGCAAGAACTACAGATTTTGCCATTCTTTTAGATAATTATATTAGTAATAATTATATGGAAAATAATTCATCATTGGATGGTCAAACTGGTTGTTATTGGACCAAAACTGTAGAGGAGAATAACAAATTAGTAAATTTTGTTTCGTTCTATGGTGATTTAGAAAAAATGCCCACTTATTTTAGAGGTTGTGGTATTAGACCTGTTATAGTAGGATATAATAATAAAATTAATGCGAAAGAAATAGAATTAGGAGAATATCCTCAAACTGTTGCTTCAACTGATGAAGTTAAATTTTTATCTAAAAGAAGAGAAGATATTTTTAATTGTAATACAGGTAAATATTATATAGTGGATTCTAGAAAAAGTTATGAATATGATAAAAAATTTTTTCCATTATGTTTGCCTGAATATGAAATAGGTCATCAAAAATATGTTTTATTGTCAAATGGTAAAATGTTTGATAATGCTAATTTTACTTTCATAAAAGTAAAACCTATTAAATGGTTAGTTGATCAAAAAACATCACTTTTGATTGCTAAAAATATTTTATTAGCAGGTGTTAAATTTGATTCAAATGAATATACCTCATCAGATTTTACAAAAACAGCAATGTTTTCATTTCTTAATAATTTTCTTTTATCAAATATTAATTCATCAGATAACATATATTTTCCATCAGATAGAATTGATTTTCAAAGAGTTAAAGTAATTAGATAATTGTCAGAATTAGGAGTTTTTATGGAAAATGATAAAATTAGTGAAAATAATGTAAAAATTTGTAAAACTTTAGATATAAATTATGAAGAAAATAAAATTATTTTTACTGTTGTAGCTATTGATTTAGGAATCAAAGAAAAAAAAGGTATAAGAATGCTTACAGGTGATTTTGCTGGTGAATTGTTACCAACTATTGGGGAAGCATGCTTATCTAATACGGATTATTGTGTCTGGACTGAAGATGTTTCAGATATTCAAAAAGTTATTCCTACTCATAATTTAGATGATATCAGAGATGTATTAGAAGAATTGTTAATAGAAAAACAATTTGTTAAATATTATGATGATTCTAAAATATATCCTATAAAAGAAAGTGAAGAAAAAAACGAAGAAGAATTGTTAAATATGTCTAAAGAAAAAATTCTTGAAACAAAAGAAAATATTTCTTTGTCAGAATTAATAAATAAAATAAAAAAATCAGTTATTTCACAAGATAGTTCTATTGAAAAAATAGCGACTGCACTTTATAGCAATCAAAAAATTTTTTCTTCAACTAATTTAACAGAAGAACAAAAATTTCAAGCTAAAAAAAATATTTTGATAATTGGGCAAACTGGAACTGGTAAAACAGAAATAATAAGACAACTTGCCAAAATTTTAACTATACCATATATTATAGTAGATGCTAATGATTATACAATTAGTGGTTATAAAGGAAAAGATGTTGATAGTATTTTAACTAATTTATTATCAAAAACATCAAATAATTATGAAAAAGCTAAAAAAGGTATTGTAATAATAGATGAAATTGACAAATTAGGAAAAAGTCAAGATGTATCTTCTATAGCAACAGATGGGGTTCAAAAAAGTTTATTAAAAATGGTAGAAGGAGCTAATATTGATATTGAGAGATCATTTGATAGACCTAATATAATGTTTGATACTTCACAATTAACTTTTATTTTTGCAGGAGCTTTTAGTGAATTGTTTGAAGAAAATAAATTTAGTCACAAAACTGTTGGCTTTAATAATCAAAGTATTATTTCAGATACTAAAAAAATGATTACTCAAGAAGAATTAATAAAATATGGTCTTATTCCAGAATTTATTGGAAGAATATCTGTTGTTGTTCAATTAAATGATTTATCAGAGCAGGATTATCGAAAAATAATATCAAAATCAGAATTAAGTATTTTAAATATAATGATTAATTATTATAAATCTTTGGGAGTAACTTTAACTTATGATGAAGATTTTATATCTAAAGTAGCAACAGAAACAGTAAAATTAAAAACAGGTGCCAGAGGGATAAAGACTATTTTAACAGATATATTTAATGAAATTGATATTGAAGTTTTAAATGGTAATTTAAAAAACATAAAATTAACAAAAGAAAATGTATCAAGAGTTAGAAAAACAACTTCAGAGTCTTGAAAAATAGTATAAAGTTTGTTAAAATATTTATTATAAGAAGTGTTTGAAAAGAAATTAGTAATAAAATATTTATTTTTTAGAGAAAAAGTGGTTGGTGAAAACTTTTAAAATAAAATTTTATGAATTCATTCTTTAGCTTTGTCGTTACTCGCGTTAAGAGAATAAGATAAGTATAACTTATAAATTAAGGTGGTACCACGAATTATTTCGTCCTTATGTGGTAACATCTTTTTATTTATATAAAAGGAGAAATTTATGGAAGATATTAAAAAAAAGTTAGATGAAGATTTAAGTAAGACTAATACTTTAGAAAGATTAAATGATTTAAAAGTATTATATATGGGGAAAAAAGGGATAATTACCGAGCTTTCAAATAAAATTAAAGATATTCCTAACGAAAAAAAGAGAGAGTATGGTAAAAATTTAAATGATTTAAAATGCTATTTTGAAGAAAAGTATGATAAATTAAGAGATTTTTTTGAATTAGATAAGGTAAAAGAAAAATTAAAAAAAGAAAAAATTGATGTTACTTTACCTGGAGTACAGATACCAAATGGTGCTCCTCATATTTTAGAAAAAGTAATTGAGGAATTAGAAGAATTATTTATATCAATGGGATATGATGTTGTGGAAGGACCGGAAGTAGAAAAAGATTTATATAATTTTGAAATGTTAAATTTGCCTAAAGGACATCCTGCTAGAGATGCTCAAGATACGTTTTATATTTATAAAGATGAAATTTTACTTAGAAGTCAAACTTCTCCTGTTCAAATAAGAACAATGATAGCAAATGAAAAAAAAGATGGTATTAGAATAATTTGTCCTGGGAAAACTTATCGTAGAGATTATGATGATGCTACTCATTCTCATCAATTTATGCAAATGGAAGGTTTATTAGTTGATAAAGAAATATCACTTGCTAATTTAAAAGCTACTTTAGATATAATGGCAAAAAAACTATTTGGGGAGTCTGTTATTACTAGATTTAGATCAAGTTATTATCCCTTTACTGAACCAAGTGTAGAATTTGATGTTAGCTGTTTTAAATGTAAAGGAAAAGGTTGTAATGTTTGTAAAGATACAGGTTGGATAACAATTGGGGGAGCTGGTATGGTTCATCCCAATGTTTTAACCAATTGTGGATATGATAAAGATAAATATACAGGATTTGCTTTTGGTTTTGGTGTAGAACGTATTGCTATGATTAAATATGGAATTTCTGATATAAGAACATTTTATGTCAATGATTTAAGAAGTTCCAATGCTTTCAATAAAAGGGGTGAGTAGAATGAGAATAAGTTTGAATTGGTTAAATGATTATGTTGATGTTTCTAAAGAAAATATACCTGAGATGGCTTCTAAAATAACTGATTGTGGTATTAATGTTGAGCATATAATAAAAAATGAATTAAATGATTTAGTTATTGGACATATATTAAGTGTTAAACCTCATCCTGATTCTGATCATTTAAATATTTGTGATGTGGATATATTAAATGAAAAGCTCCAAATTGTTTGTGGAGCAAAAAATGTAAAAGAAGGGATAAAAGTAATTGTAGCTAAAGTTGGTGCTGTATTACCAAGTAATTTTATTATTAAAAAAAGTACAATTAGAGGAATTAGTTCTAATGGAATGATATGTGCTTTATTTGAACTTGGCTTAGAGGAACAAACAGAAGAAAATTACAATAAAGGCATATATATATTACCAGATGATGCTCCAGTAGGATCTGATCCAATAAAATATTTAGGATTTGATGACACTATTTTTGAATTAGATTTAAATCCTAATCGTAGTGATTGCACTAATCATCTAGGTTTTGCTTATGAAGTGGCAGCAGTGTTAAACAAGGCTATAAAACAACCAAAAACGTCTTTTAAAGAAATAAAAGAATCTTGCAAAGATAAAATTAACTTATCTGTAAAAACTGATAATTGTTATATGTATCAAACAAGGATTGTAAAAAATGTAAAAATTAAAAAAAGTCCTGATTTTATTAAAGCAAGACTTGAAGCAAGTGGTATGAGATCAATTAATAATGTTGTTGATATATCAAATTATGTTATGTTAGAATATGGCCAACCTTTACACTTCTTTGATTATGAAAAACTTGGAGAAAAAATAGTTGTCAGAATGGCAAAAGATAATGAAAAAGTAATAACTCTTGATGAAGAAAAAAGAACTTTAACAAAAGATGATATTGTAATTACAAATGGGGAATCAGTTGTTGCTGTAGCAGGTGTTATGGGTGCTTTAAATACAGATGTTGACAATAGGACTACTTCTATATTAATTGAAAGTGCTTTATTTAATCCTTTTAATGTTAGATATACATCAATTAGATTAGGGCTTAGAAGCGAAGCCTCTTTAAGATTTGAAAAAGAACTAAATTATGAATATACTAAAGAAGCACTTGATAGAGCTTGTTATTTGCTAGAAAAATATGCCGATGGAGAAGTTTTAAGTAATAGTGTAGTTTATGATAATGTAGATAAAACTCCTAAAAAAGTAAGTATTTCAGTAGAAAAAATTAGTAAAATTTTAGGAATAAATATATCTAAGTATGAAATAGAATATGCTTTTAATAAATTATATTTTCCATTTGTAGAGAAAAATAATGTTTATGATGTTATTATTCCTAATAGAAGAATAGATGTGAAAATAAGTGAAGATTTAATTGAAGAAATTGGAAGACTATATGGTCTTTCTAAAATTGAGGGAGTTATGCCCCTTCTTCCAATAAAAAAGGGAGGATACAGTCCAAAAACAAAGTTTAGAAAAGATATTTCTAAAAGATTAAGGTCTTTAGGATTAAATGAAGTAAAGACTTATACTTTAGTAAGTGATTTAGATAATAAAATGTTTAATGATGAAGTTGGATTAAATGTATTAATGCCAATGAGTAGTGATAAAAGTGTTGTTAGAACTTCTCTAATTTCATCGTTATATAAAGTATTTAAATATAATCAGGCAAGAACTGTAGAAAATATTAATATTTATGAGATTGCTAATGTTTATCATAATAATTTTGAAGAAGAATTAAAATTATCTATATTAATGAAAGGACAATATTTCATTTCTACATGGCAAGACAATTCTATTCCTGTTAATTTCTTTGTTTTAAAAGGTATAGTAGAAAATTTATTATCTTATCTAGGATATAATAATAGATTTAGTTTTAAGGAAATAAATAATATTCCTAAGTTACATCCTGGGGTTAGTGCTAAAATATTAATTGATAATGAAGAAGTAGGTTTTTTTGGAGAAATAAATCCATTATTTGATAAAGATGATATTTTTATTTTAGAAATGTCACTTGATAAAATATATAATAAAAAAGTTTCTAAAATAGTTTATCCAAAAATTAGTAAATATCCAGAAATAAAAAAAGATGTTGCTTTTATAGTAGAAGACTATATTACAGCAGATGAAAT
>CAZRBE010000029.1:0-9749 GCA_964598285.1 uncultured Mycoplasma sp. | reverse complement strand
TTTAATTGCTATTGGTATACCAAATAAAATATTATCAACCTCTTGGTTTTTTAATTCTTTAGCTTTTTTTATTGCTTCTTCTTTATTTAAAGTTATAAAACAATTTAAATTTTTATTATCTTCAATTCTTTTAAAAGATTCGTTTACTAAATCTATTGGTTTTATTTTTTTTTCTTTTAATAACTTATTTATTTCCGTAACACTTAAATCTAAATAATTCATTACTCAAATACACCCCTTACCGCAATATAATCTCCAGTAACTTCTGGAACATTTTTTAAGGCATCTTCTATATTTATTTCCTCAATTATTTCATCATCTGATAAAATACATTCATTATCATTAGGACTTATCATTATTTCTTCAGTCGTAACAGAAACATCTTGTATTTTATCAATTTCATCTAATATTTCTTTTAATTTAACGGCATAATCCTCTATTTCTTTATCTGTTAATTCCAATCTTGCAAGATTTGCAACGTGTAAAACTTCCTCTTTGCTTAATTTACTCATAATATTTGCCTTTCTTCTAAATTATTATAACAAAAATTATATTTTTTGACTATAAAATATAATTAATAAAGTTTATATTTACTTTAAAAAGATAAAAAAATCAGAAAATTTTCTGATTTTAGTTTACTAATGGATTCCCATCAGCATCCGTATTTATACTGCCATTTAAAATTTCTATTCCTTCAATTAGCCCCCAAATAACACTAATAAATGATAAAATACCAAAACTTAAAACTGTAATTAATAGCTGTGTAGTTCCTCTTTTAATATATCCTAAATAAAAATTATGTACTCCTAAGTATCCAAAAAATATAGCTAATAATCCTGCTAGTAATCTTGACTTTTCTGATAAAATGCTACTAAATTTATTTTTTACTACTTTGCCACAATTTAAGCAAACATCAGCGCCTTCATTCAATTTTTTTCCACAATTTGGACAATACTTCATAATCAAATCACCTCCTTAGGCATCACAAGAACTACATATTCCTAAATTTATTTCTGTTATATAATTTCTTAATGTATTTTTCAAATTTACTATTTTTTCTTCTGTCCAATATTCTTTTGGAGTAACAAGAGAAGAAATCAAAGATGTTTCATTATTATGTCCTATTATCTTTCCTTCTAAAACAAAAGTTACATCTGGAACATATATTCTTTCATTACCTTCTTCATCTAAATTTAAATGTTCTTTTAATATAGATACTATTTTTTTATAATTATTAGTATTATTTTTACGATCCTCTAAAATATTATAATAATATATTTTATCTATTTCCTCTTCTTTTGCAACTTCATTTAATATAGAAACATAAGCATTACACCAAGGACATTCAGGAAACCCTAAGTATACAATACCTGTTCCTTTTTCTAAAATTTTTATTATTTCTGAAGCATCTCTGTAAACAAAAACATTGTCTTCTGTCACACTATTATATTCCTTAGAAAATTTTAAAGCATCAGATTGATAATAAAAAACAAAATATCCAATAGCACATAAAATAACTAAAAATAAAATAGATGATAAAATAATTATCTTTTTTTTCATATACAACCACCATAATAATTCTAATACAAATACTTATAATTTACAATATCATTTTACGAACTTTAACACCAAGATATATCTTTAGGGTTAATTATATTTTTATTTATTATTTCTTCTTTAATAACTCCACTGGACATTTTTATAACTTTATCAGCAATTAATGCAATACCAGTATTATGAGTAACAATAATGATAGTAGTTTCATAGTTTTTATTTATATTAACAAGATATTCTAAAACTTTTTTCCCAGTTTGTTCATCTAATGCTCCTGTTGGTTCATCGCATAGTAAAATTTCTGGTTTTTTAGCTAAAGCTCTAGCTATTGCAACTCTTTGTTGTTCTCCTCCAGATAACTCATAAATCTTTTTATGTTTATGACTTTTCAATTCTAAAATATCTATAATTTTTGAAATATCTATTTTGTCTTTTCCTAACTTTTTACCTACTAAAATATTTTCATAAACATTTAAATATTCCAATAAATTAAATGTTTGAAAAATAAAACCTAATTTATATTTTCTAAATTTAGCAAGTTTTGAATATCCTGATTTTGTTATATCAATATCATGATAATATATTCTACCCGAATTTACCTTATCAATTCCAGAAATACAATTTAAAAGTGTTGTTTTTCCACTACCTGAAGGACCTAATATTACGACAATTGATGATTTTTGAATACTTAAACTTAAATTGTCTATAGCATAAAAATAATGATCTCCTAATTTATATCTTTTTGTAATATTTTTTATTTCAATTAAATTTTCCATTAAACATCACTCCCTTTTTAAAGCTATACTTAGTGGTATTTTATCAAGTAAATTTTTAGAAATTCTTAAAGCAATAAAATATACTAATAATAAAACTATTAATCCTAATAAAATTTGATTTATTGTAATATTAATTGGAATAACCATTCCAATATCTTTTGAAAAAATAGCAACTGTTTTTTCTAATATTTTTTTCATAATAGGAATACTTAAAAAATATGAAATAATTATAAGGGGAGTATAAATATTTAGCACTATTTTAGAAATGATTTTATTTTCATAACCCATAACTTTCATTAAAGAAATTATTTTTTTATTTTCTTCTATAATAATATTTACAATAACTAAAATTATTATTAAAGCAATTAGAGCTGCAAAAAAAATTAATATATATAATGAATCATTATAAAATCTTAATTGAGAAAAAATATTTTCTTTTAATTCTGATATAGAAAACACTACTGAAATAGCAGATATTTCTGAACTTGATAAATTAGATATATTAGAATATTTTAAAGAATTAGAATATTTTAAATTATAAATATCATAATTAAAACCTAATATTTTACTTAAATCACTTATTTTAACATAGGCTATTTCATTTAAATATGAATTTTCTATTCCAACAACCTCAAAAGAATAATCAATCTCATTAATAGAAAATACTACATAATCACCTAAACTTATATTATATAATTTGCTTACATTAGAATTAATAATAATAGTTTGATCAGTTAAATAATTTATTAAATTTTTATTTTTTTTCTCTAAAATATCTACATATTTTAGAGAAGAAGCTATGCCATAAATAGTTATGTCACTATTTTTAACTTTATTTTTTAATTCATTATTTTTATTAGTAATAGCTTTAAATTTTATACTAACTTGGAGAATACAATCATCATCTTCTTCAAAAACTTCTAAAACTTGATTATAAAAAATCATATAATTAAATTTATAATTATCAAAACTTTTATTAATTAAATTACTAAATAAGTTAGATGATATTAAACATAAAACAATTAGTAACCCTGTTATAAATGAAGTAGAAAATATAACAAAAAATTTACTTAAAAAACGAGATGCTAAAGATAATTTAAACTTTTTGATAAAATCCATTTTTCTAGTAATTTTATTTATAAATTTAGTCAAAAAATTAATTTTTAAATTGCTACCTTCGCGAAGTAAATCCAAAGTCTTTTTTCTTAAAAGAAATAAAGATACCGTCAAGCTTAACAAGGATAAAGAAATTAAAGAAATAAAAATGCATTGAAAAAGATATATATAATTAATAGAAATATTTTTTAAAACAATATTAAAGTAACTTAAATATATATTTGTAAGTATTCCATTAGCAAAATAACCCAATAAATAACCTAATAATCCTCCAATAAAACTACCAATTACAGGATAAACTAAGTAACTCACAGCAATTTTAATTCTATTATATCCCAATGCTTTTAATACCCCAATTTGCAGTTTTTCAGTTTCTATTCTTTTTTTGATTATTATTAATATTACAATTGATGAAATAAATAACAATAAATAAAGAAAACTATTAGAAAAAATTTTTATATTTTGTAATTCTAATTGCATTGTATCAATTCTAATTGTTCTTAAAATAGTTGATATATTTCTAGTAACATTTTTTTGTTCAGCAACAAAAAATTTACTAGCAGGATTATTAGTTTTAGCAACTAAATTATTATTATCTAACTCTAATTCTATTTCCATTCTACTTTTAGGATCTATTTCATAATTAAACTTTGCAGAATATATAGTTTCTTCCACTGCCTTAAAATTTTTATAACCTGTATTAGTCATAAAAATAATATTATTTTTATTTTTATCAAAAAAAGGACAATTAATTGAAAGTATTGGATAAATATAATCAGAAGCATAAGCAAAACCCACAATTACATAATTTTTATTATTTAGTTCATAAGTATCCCCAATATTTAAAGAATGTTTTAAAGCAAAAGCTTTTAATATGGTTATCTCATTATCTTTTTTAGGAAATCTTCCTTCAAGCAAATATGGAATATTTATAGTAGCATCTTTATTAAATGGTATTATTTTAGTAGTTATTCCATTTGCCATATATGTTTTAGATGAAGTTGTAGCATAAGAAAAATCATATTTTGTACTTAAACCATTTATTTTTTCAACATCTTTTTTTAATTTAATACCATAATTTTGAAATATAGAATCAATTTTTGTATAAAGATATGTATCACAAATATTTGTCTTATTTTCTAAACATTTTAAGTAAAGTAAAACATCGTTTTTATCTTCTTTAACAGCATATTTTAATTCCTTATTTAAATAATTTTCTACTTCAATTACAGTAAAATCTTCTTCATAAGAAATATTAGTAATAAAAGAAAAATCCTCAACATTTTGATCAACTAAATATGAATAATATCTATCTTCAATTCTATCAAGAGCAGTTTTCATCATTGTATATATTCCTGTTGATAATAAAATCAAAATAACTATAGAAAACATTTGCAATTTATGATGTTTTAAACCTTTTAAAGAATTTAAAAATAAAAGAGACATTAAACCCACCTCAAATCTATAGCATTTTTTATGTTTTTATTTTTAGTTATTTTAACAATTTTCCCACTGTTCATTTTTACAACAGTATTAGCAATATCTCCTACACTAGAATTATGAGTTACAATAATAATAGTAATTTTATATTCTTTATTTATATTTTGAAGTAAAGAATATATTTTTTTTCCATTTTCTTCATCTAACGATCCGGTTGGCTCATCACAAAATAAAATTTTAGAATTTTTAACTATAGCCCGTGCTATTGCTACTTTTTGCATTTCTCCTCCTGATAATTGAGCTGGATATTTATCTTTTGAATTAAGCATTTTAATTGATTTTAAAATATCATCAATATTATAGGGATTATCAGATAATTTTGCTCCTAAACAAATATTTTCATAGACAGTTAAACTAGGAACCAAATTAAAAGTTTGAAAAATAAAACCAATATTATCTTTACGATATTTTAATAATTCAGCAAAAGAAAAATTAGTTATGTCTTCTTCTTCAAAATAAATTTTTCCTGAAGACACTTTATCTATTCCAGATAATATATTTAATAAAGTAGATTTACCACTTCCTGAAGGACCAAATATAACTACAATTTCTCCTTCATTAATAGTAAAACTAATATCTTGTAAAACTGTAACAGGATTTTTATAATTATCATAAATTTTTTTAATATCTACAGTCTTTAATATTTCCATATTATTCTCAATCCTTTACCTAATTTTATATTTGTTCTGCTACGACAATAAATCTTTGTAATTTGTTATAACACGTTATTAAAGTTAATATTTTTATATCTTCAATTTCCTTGAAATAATCATAATTATCAATATTAATAATATCAATATTTACTACTTTAAAATGATATATATTTTGATGAGTAACTAACTTTATAATATCGTTTTCTTTTATTTTTAATAAATTTTTAAAAACATATTTATTATTATGTCCTGCTAAAATAATATTGCCATATAAATCATCTATATCCATTGAAGTTTTATACATTCCAACAACATTTTTATTTAAAATACTATCTGTTGTACCAAGCATAATTAAACTTTTTATCTTTAAATCTTGTATTTCAATATATCCTAAATAATTTACTGACAATTTAAAATGTTCTCCTTTATTCTCTAAAGTTTTAGTTACTTCTTTTTTCTCTATTATTTCTTCAATAATAATCTTTTCTTTTTGTTTATTATAAAATTCCTTATATATTTCTTTACTAATAAAAACAAATAATAAAATAGTAATAATTAATAAAAGTTTATTTTTCATAATGTTTTTTACTTACAAAAATAATTATTAATAAAAATGTCATAGATAAAACATAATAAATATTATTAATTTCAATAACTGTCTTATTGGTATTAGGCATTATTATTTTAGTATTAGACATTTCTATATCAACTGTTTCTTGATCGTTTGCTATTTCAAAATAAATTTTTTTATTCTTCAAAATATAACCATAAGGTGCTTCTTGTTCATATAAATAATATTTTCCGGCTTGAAGATTATCTAAAAAAATAATTCCTAAATTATCAGTATAATCATCAAAAATAAGTTCTTCTGTTTCTTCATAATATATTATTATTCTAGCATTTTCTAAAGGTTGTTTAGTTTTTTCATCAATTTTAATAAATTTTAAATTGCCTATATTTTTCTCGTTTTTTATAGTATATTTAATAAACATACCATCTTCTGTAACATCAAAATTTATTACTTCTTCATTTAATTTATAATATTTTAAAGTTTTTACCTCTTTTAAATAATAACTACCAATTTTTAAATCAGTAATTTTTAGTTTACCAAATTCATCAGTTAAACCAGTATATATTTCTTCATTATTATTGTTATATAAAGAGAATGAAACATTTTTCAAAGGTTTACTACTTGAAGAATCTACTTTAGTAATTTCTAATACTGATTTTTTTATATTTTTTAATTCATATTTATATACTTTTTCTTCAGTTATACTAATCTCAAAATCTTCTACAAAATTATAACCAGTGGCACCTTTTATTTGTATTATTTTATAATTACCATATTCTAAAGTTATTTTAGCTTGACCTAAATTATCAGTTTTTATTGTATCAATTAAATTATTATTTTTATCCCTTATTTCAAAAGAAGCATTTGCCTCTAAAACAAAATTTTCATCCGCTCCACCTTTATATTTTTCTAAAATAAGTTCCCCCTTAATTTTAGAATTAGGTATAACTAAATTAATATTTTTATTTTCATCATCAAGTACAATTTCATAAATTGTTTCATTTAAATTATATCCTTCTGAAGGAGTTATTTCTTTTAAATAATATCTTCCATAATTCATTAGCATAGCAATTGAAGAAGAGGAAATATTTATTTCTTCTAATAAATTATTATTTGAATCATAAAGATTAAATTTTGATCCTATAAGTTTTTCATTAAATAAATTTGTTTCACTATCTACTTTATTTATTGTTAATTTTCCTGTTTCTATTTTATAATCTAAAGTAAAATTATTTACAATAACATTACCTCTCATAATTAAATCTTGAGTAGATAAATTTTTAAATAATCTAAATTCATTCCCCACTTTTGTTTTAATAAAATTAGCATTGATTTTTCCATCTTTCAAAGCTTTTATTGTTAAAGTGTTTCCCTTTATTTCATAATTTGCATTAAGAGATTTTTCTATATCATATGTATTTATAACATTATTTTTGTCAGTTAAAGTAATAGTATCTCCTTCTTTCAATATAAAATTATTTTTATCGAACTCTGGAAATTTATAATGATTATTAACTAAGTTATCCAACTCATTAATTTCATTTTTATAAAGATTACTATTTAAACTACCATGCCTAGAATTTTTAAAAACGTAATTAATATCTGGTCTTAAAACTCTCCAAATTAAAACTTGAGTAATTCCATACCATTTTTTTGCAGTGTGATCAACAGAAGAACTTTTATATCCATAACCATAATAAGCAAGTAAATTAACTTTATCATAAGTGGCAGATGTTAATCTGGATTTACTGATTATAACTGATTTCCCATCAATAATTGTATGTGTTCCATTAGATGACGAGCTATAAGTTGGTAATGAATATTCTGGCTCAATACAATAATATATATAATTATCATAATTAGATTTTATTAATATTCCATTATAATCCATTGAATGATAAGTTTCATCACTTGCAAAAACCCCTACTTTTGATTCTTGATAATATACTTCATATAACTTCCCTACATTTGTTACTGCTGATACTTTCAAATTAACTACTAATAATAATATTACTAGCAATAAAAATACTATTTTTTTCATCTTTTTTCACCTCGGCTAGAGAGTTTATCATATAAAAAAAGGCTTTGCAAATAGTACTTTTTAGTAATTAAAGAAAAAAAATCATTAAAAAAACAGATTTCATTATAGAAAAATCTGCTTTTTTAGTAATAATTACCTATTAAAATATTTAAACAATTAAAATTTAATTTTTTGAATTATCTCTAAATCTTTCTTTATCATCAAGTATTTTTTTTCTTAATCTAATTGCATCTGGGGTTAATTCAACATATTCATCATCTGCTATAAATTCTAATGCTTCTTCCAAAGTGAATTTTTTTGGTGTTATTAATGTTAATGCTTCATCTGATCCTGATGCACGTGTATTAGTAAGATTTTTATTTTTACATGGATTTACATTTAAATCATTATCACGATTATGCATGCCAATAATCATACCTTTATATACTTCTGTTGCGGGATCAATAAATAAAATACCCCTATCACTTAAATTAAATAGAGAATAAGCCATAGTCTTTCCATCTTCCATAGAAACTAAAACACCATTTTTTCTTCCTCTTATTTCTCCAACATAAGGTTTATAATTGTCATAACTTCTAACCATTATTCCTTCCCCTTTAGTATTGGTAATAAAACTAGAACGATAACCAATTAAGCCACGTGTTGGACAAGAAAATTCTAAAGAAGTATATGTTTCATCATTAGTAATAGATAAAAGAGTACCTTTTCTTTCATTTAAATCATTAATAATTGTACCTACAAACTCATTAGGGCAAGATATTAATACTTGTTCAAATGGTTCATACTTTTTTCCATCTATTTGTTTATATAAAACAACAGGTTTTGATACTGAAAGTTCATAACCCTCTCTTCTCATTTCTTCAAGTAAAATTGATAAATGAAGTTCTCCACGGCCTGATACTTTATAACCATCTGCGCCATTTAAAGATTCAACCCTTAAGCCCACATTAGTTTCAAGTTCACGATCTAATCTTTCTTTTATATGACGATTAGTTAAAAATTTGCCAGAACGTCCCGCAAAAGGACTAGAATTAACTAAGAAATTCATAGCCATAGTAGGTTCTTCTATTTCAATCGGAGGAAGTGGATCAATATGATTAGGATCACAAATAGTATCTCCGATAGATATATCAGAAACCGTTTGAACAATAGCTATATCTCCATAATAAGCTTCTTTTACTTCACGTCTATTAATTCCTTCATTAACAAATATCTTGCCAACTCTTTGGCTTTCAACTCTACCATCATTTTTAGAAACTGCTACTACTGCACCGCTTTTTAAAACTCCTTTAGTAACACGACCAACACCCAATCTTCCTAAATATTCATCATAAGCTAAACTAGATACTTGAAGTTGAACAGGATCATTTACATTTCCTTCATACACTTTAGTATGTTTAATTATAGTATCTAAAAGAGGTATAATATCATTATTATCATCATTAGGATCATATTTAGCAATTCCCTCTCTTGCTGTTCCATATATTATAGGAAAATCAAGTTGAGAATCATTAGCATTTAATTCCACAAATAAATCA
>CAZRBE010000028.1:0-10091 GCA_964598285.1 uncultured Mycoplasma sp. | reverse complement strand
CTTAGGAGGCAATTGCTCTATCCAACTGAGCTACAAGGACAAAAAGAAATTAAGGCTTTATGTTAATTAAAACAATAAAAATAAAACTTAAAACATTAGCTAATCTTCTATAATCTCCATAAAATTTTTCTTTAACAGAAATAATATCATCTGCAAAATCAACTACAAAACTTTCTTTATATTTTGGCAAATGTTTTCCAAATGGAAACATATGAGATAAAATTATATTTTTTTCTTTATCATTCAATTTTTCTAACTTCAAAGCATTTTGTAAAGATACCTCAGGATGAATAATCATTTCATTCATGCTTGTAACTTCATCATTAAAGAAAAAATCGTGCATTAAAGCTGCTTTTGTAGCACTTTCATAATCTAAATGATGTCTTTTGCACATTTTATATGTCAAATAAGCTACTGAACATAAATGATCATATCTGTTGGTAATAGCATGATGTTTTTCTTCTCTTAATTTTTTAAATTTTCTATTAAACATAATTTTCTTAACAATTTCTAAATATTCTTGTTCCATAAAATCACTCCTTGCAAAAATTTAAAAGCACAACAATTATACTACATAAACAAAATTTGTCAAATTTTAATAAGTAATAATTGAATAAAAATCTAATCCATTAGTCTTTAAAATACCATTATTAATTTTTGAATTTGTATGTCCTACTACTAAATATTTATTATTATCATTTATTATTTTATTTAAAGTATAGGTATTATTAAAAGCATATTCTTTTTCAGCTAATTTTTCTAAATCACTATTATAAGTAATTACAATAGAATCATTATTTAAAACATCATTTTCTTTTTTTCCAAATAAACCAATAACATAAAGTTTATCATTTATTAATACACTATCTTCAAATCTAGTTATTTCTTGTTTTTGATAATTTTCTTTTTGAATTATTTTACCTTTATCATTTATTTTTATTAATGATGCTTGATAATTATCTGTATTATTTTTATCTTCTAATATAGATCCCGTAATAACATATTCATCATCAGTTATTTTGGTTATACTAGTAAGCCCTGCTCCATCAGTATATCCATAATAATTATGCCATATTTCTTTTCCTTTAAAATTATATTTAAACATAATACCAGTACCAGAAGATTTAATTCCAACTGCAATAATTCCATCTTCTACAATCTCTATATCGTTAAATTCTCCAGTTCTTGGACCTCCATGTTGAATCTCTAATCCTAATTCTCCATCAAGAGTATAAAAAGCAATTATAGCTCCTCCAGTTGTATGATTGCCTATTACATTACTTTCATATACACTAGAACCTGCAACTAATAGTGTATCATTATTCAAAATTTTAACCACATTAAACTTTGTATTTCCTAATGGATTATAATTTTTTCTCCAAATATAATTAAAATTTTCATCATATTTAACAATTATTCCTTCGTTAGCATTATCTTCATGATTTTTTTCACTCATTTCAATGGATCCTACTGCTATGTAACCATCATCTACTTTTATGATATCTTTGTATTCTCCATTATATCCAATATCTAATTTTACTTCTTTTATTATTTTAAAATTTTTATCATAAACCCATATATAAGGTTTATTATATCCAGGCTGTTTATACTTAGTTAATTTACTATGTTTTGCGTCACTAAGACCCACTGCTACATATTTATCATCTACTTTTATAACACTATTAATTGCACTATAGTAAGTAGAATTTTTTCTAATATCTATTAACTTATATGTCATATAAATTAATTCAATAGCTACAATACATATTAATCCAATTATAATATATCTTAATAACCTTATTTTCTTATCTTTAATTTTTTTCATACATTTCATAATAACATTCCTCCATAAAAAATATGATACCTAATTAATAATATCATATTTATTTTAGTACTTCAATTATTTTTCTTGCTCTTTTTCTAATTTATCTAAAACTTCCTTAGTAACTACAATAGCACTCTCTCTTAATTTATCTACTGTATCCTCTATAACAGGAGTTGCTTTCTTCTTTGCTAATTCATAAAGATTTTCAATTGACTTTTTTATTTCTTCACTTTTCTTTTTAGCAATTTTCAATATTTTTTCCTTATCTAAATCTGCTAATTGATCTTTTATTTCATTAATTTTTATTTCTATTTCCAATTTTATATCATCTGCGTCTAATTCTTTTGTTTGTTCTAATAATTCATTAAATTTTTTAGCAAGGATTTTTCTTGTTTCACTACCCTTTTGAGGCGCAAATAAGAAACCTAATCCTATTCCTGCTCCTAAACCAAATAAAATTTTACCCAAACCACTTTTTTTACTCATAAACTTATTCCTCTCTTTCTTTTTTTTCTTCTTTTTTTTCTTCTTTTTTTTCAAACATTGCTTTTATTAAATGTAAAATTTTTGCAATCAAAGCATCACTTACAGTGGATATAGCATCTGTTAATTGATCAATAACACTAAAAACTCCATTGACACTCTTAATTTTATTTTCTACATCTTTTAATATTATATTCACTTTATCTGTAGTTATTAATAATTTTATTGAAACAATTATCAAAAATATTATTAAAATCGAAGTCAATATCAAAAGAATAGTTAGCAAAATTTGATTATAATCAGTCATATTGTCCTCCCTTTATTCTTTATTATCGTACATCATATCTATCAAATCATATAAATTTTTTTCTTCTGTTTCATTATTAGAACAATCTTCCAATGTTTCTTTTTCTACATCTGTTTTTTGTGTTTCTTCTTCTATTTTCTTGCTTTCTTTTATTTCTTCTTCTACTTCTTCAGTTAACTCTTTATTCTTTCTAGATCTTGTCATTTTATCTTTTGCTAGATCTTTATAATCAACATCATATTCTAAGCCTAAATCTTCAAAGTATTCTTCAGCATCCCCAATAGATATTTTCTTTATTCCTGGCTTTTCTTCCACATCTTCCATTTCATAAAGTAGTCCATTACTATTTGATTCAGTATTAATTTCTTCTGGGGCTTCTACTTTTGGCTCTACTTTTTCAACAATTCCATAAGCTTTTTGTCTTACTTTATCTAAATCAATTGCTTTTTTTCTATCATCCATAAAAAGATTATCTAAAGATTTTTTCTTACTATTATCAATTGTTATAGCTTCTTCTGGGGTATAATTGATATCAATTAAACCATAAACTGGAGAAATAACTGGTGAAGGCCTAAACTTTGTCTTTGTTTCTTCTTTTTTATCTTCAACATAACCACCATAAATAATTTTTTGTTCTGTTTTTATTGGTTTTTGATATTCTTCTTGATATTCAATATTATCTTCTTCAACAAAGTCTTCTACATCAAAAATTGCTGGTGTTACTAATTTTTCTTCTTTAGCGAAAGCTGTATTATCATCATAATGTCTAATTTTTATTTCTTCATTTCTAGGTGTTTCACTAATTGTTTTTTCTATATCTATTTTTTTAGCAATTTGCCCATTTTCTTCCTCTTCTTCAGTTTCTTCAAACAATGCATTTTTTATTTTACTTAGTAATCCCATTTTCTCACCTCTTTTGTTTACTCACTTTCTTCAACATTTATTATAGATTCATCTAAATCTTTTAATTCATTGTCTACATCTTCATAATTCCATTCTAGAAAATCTGTATTATTATTAGTAGGGCCTAGCAAATTATATTTTTCTTCATCATATTCTAAGGTATTACTTCCAATTAAACTATCAAGTATTTTATCATTATAATTTATATTTTTTAAAATAAGCAGTGAATTGCAAATAGCATTTTTATAACTCTTTGATATTACTTCTATTTTGGCATAATTATACATAACCTCTACAAAATATTTACTTTTATATTTTGTAACTAAAACATATCCTTCTTTACCATCATAAGTTAATGTTTTAGAATAAAAAAGATTACTTTCTTCATTTATTTTATAGCTATTAGAGGCTTTAGTATAATAGCTTATTATATCAACATATAAATAATATTTCTCTCTATCGGTATAAAAAATATTATTATCTGCTCGATTGCTTATAATATTCATATAAAATGGGACATATAACTTATACCCTTTAAATCCCATATTAGTTTTTATATCATCTTTGCTAAGAGATGTATCTATTAATGAATCAGTATCTAATTTATTGATATTAGTACAACCTGTTAAAATTAACATAAATAATAACATCAAAAATAATTTTTTCATACTACACCTCTATTATAACAAATTTTTTTCATATATTAAACATTTATTTTTTATATATATTTATCATATATATTCTTTGCCCTTTTTGAGAAAATTTTTCTTCATATTCTGTTATTATATTATCATTTATTTTTGAATTATGCAAATCTAAAGATATATCATTTATTAAATATTTATTATTAATAAATGATATTATAGAATATTCAAAAAACAATTGATTATCAGTTTTAAAAACAATATGTTTTTCATTTTTAAATATTAAATCATATTTTTTTAAATAATTATCACTGGTTAATCTTCTTTTTTCATGTCTTTCTTTAGGCCACGGATCAGAAAAATTTAAATATAAAAGATCAATTTCATTATCAAATATTTTATTAATTTCACTAGCAGAATAATTTAATAAAAATAAATTTTTTGGAATATCAATTACATTTTTTATTCCAATTGCTAAAACACTGGCAGATTTTTCTATTCCAATAAAATTTATGTTGGGATTTTTTTTAGCACTTTCTAAAATAAAACTACATTTACCTGTTCCTATTTCTAAATATATTTTATTTAAATTATTAAACTTTTTTTGCCATTGTCCTTTATATTGTGAGGGATTTTTAACAACTCTATCACAATTATCCAATATTTCTTGTTTATTTTTTATATTTCTAATTCTCAAATTACATCACCAAAATAATTATACTATAACAAAATCACAAAATAAATATAAATGCATAAAATAAAATTGTAAAAAGGAGGACATTTATGAATAGTGGAATGCCTTATGGATATAATCCTAATATGATGCAGCCAATGTTTCCTAACCAACCAAACTTTAACAATATGATGGATAATGACTATAATAATTTATCCAATAAAATTATGCAATTAGAAAAAAGAATAAATAATATTGAAAAAAAGCTAAATATTTTTAGTAGCAATGTAGATGATAGTTATCAAACAAATATGCATATGATGTAAAAACTTACCAAGTAAGTTTTTATTTGTATATTATCATTGCAGAAAAGCAATAAATTTGATCTTCAGCATAAATTGATGCACTAACCTGAAATTTTATATCAATTATTTCTATTTCTTCTTCTAATTCATCTAAAAAGTTATTTACTTTTTCTTCTAAATCTTGTTCATGAGATTCATCAAATAATTTCACTTTCACATTTTATCACCATATTTATAATAAATTACAAAAAAGAAAAAATATGTCGTTTTTACTTTAGACATATTTATTTTTTATCATCTTTTATATATTTCATAAAATATTTATAATTCCATTTTTTACGTTTTTTTATTGATTTATTAAATTCTTCATCTGTAATTAAAATAGGTTCATCTACAATAGTAGAAACAACTACTTCATTAACTTTATTATTAACTTCTTCTTCCATTTGAGGAACTGCCTTTTTATTAATTTTATTATTAATAAAATTAACAAGGAAATTAATAAAAAGAATTAATAACCAAATACAAAAAACACCTGTGCTAGTTTGAATTAATATCATCAATGTTTCATTAGAATAAACTGATGTTTCAGTATAAATATCAATATTATTAGATACAATAACATCAAGTGATAAAACAAATAATATTTCTATAATAACAAATGTAATAATATTGCAACTTTTAATAAAAAGATGTAATTTATTATTAACTAAAGTCATTATTAATAATAATGTTGTAATAATCATCATACAAATATAAGCAATTATATTAGGAAAGTATATGAAAGAAAAAATTTGATTAATTAAACTATCACTTAAATTTAAAATAGAGGAACCATATTTAATTAAAATTAATATAGCAATCAAAAAATATCCAAAAGCTACTCCATACTTTAAATATTTATTTTTTAATTTATTATATCCTATTAAAACAACAGTTGTTAATATAAATATAACTATAAGTGCTAAAAAAAAAGGAGAAGAAAAAATGAGACCAAATAAAATTTTTAATCTTTCAAAAAATGAATAATCGGTCATATTTTTTCCTCCCTTTAAATATTCTCTTTATAAGTAAGCTCTGCAATAAAAACACTTTGTTTAGTTTTAGTACCCCAAGTACAAGTTACTAATGCTAAAGTGGTTTTTAAATTATCTCTATAAATAGCAACACTACCTGTTTTATTAACTTCATAAATATTAACTAATTTATAAGTATATAAAACATTATCATAATAAATATATATAAAATCTCCTTTACTTAATTTATTTAAATTTCTAAAATAGCAATTCCAACAAGTACCATTATGAGCTGCAATAACCATTAAGCTATTTAAAGTATTAGGATATTGTGATCCCTCCATTAAAGCAATATTTTTATTTACATTATTATCCCTAGAATTAATACTTACAAATCCTTTTTTAAAGCTTATTTTAGGTATTTCTAAATAGCCTATGTAATTATAATTTGGTTTTGATGGAGTTGGGTCATTATTTTCTGTATTATCTATTTGTTCAGTAGTAATTTGTTCTATAACTTCTTCAGTATCAGATAATAATCCATCTTCTACTGGAGGATTTTCTTCTATTTCATCAGGAATTCCAGATAAAGCAAAATTCATTTCTTCATAAACATAATCTTTTTTAGATGCAAAATAATCATATCCTAATAATATTATTCCAATCATAACACATATAACTGCTATAAAAATTATTAATTTACTAGGCAATTTTTTGTTTTTTAACATTTTTATATACCAAATATCCCCCACCACCAATTAAACCCACACCAAGAATTATAAATACTATTCTTAATCCAATACCTGTATTAGGTACTTTAACTGGTTTGACATTATAAACACTTATTTTATTAGCATCTATTATAAATGAATCACTTTCACTATCTGTTTCTATTGTGCCATCTTCCAAAACAGTAAATGTTAATGTTTCAGTTAATTTATTATAGCCACTTGGGGCACTAACTTCTGATAAAATATAAGTACCTGCTGTAAGATCAAATCTAGCTGCAGTATTTGCTTCGCTTGTCCAATTAGCAACTTCCACTCCTGCAACTGTTGTTATCTTTAAAGTTGCTCCTGCAATTTGTTCTCCACTACCGCTATCTTTTTTATATATAGTAGTTTTAGGGGTATCATTTTTTATTGTTAACACATATTCATCAGTTACTTTTGCTATAGAAATATAATTAGTATCATAATTTGATATAGTTATTGTGCCATTTTCAGTAACATCAATATTAAAACTTAAATCAATAAGATCGTATCCAACTGGAGCTTGAATTTCTGTTATTACATATGAACCAGGATTAAAATTTACCTCTGTTCCTAATTCCTCAACTGTAAATTGGTTTGTTGTTTCATCAGTTGTAGCATTTGATACTAAAAATATAGCATTGCCTAAATTAATAGTACCATCCATATTAGTTTTAACGACTTTAAGAGATATTGGATTATTAACAACATTCACAGTTACATTTAATTTACTTGCTGTTATTGTAAAATTAACAGGATCAATAATACTATATCCAGTAGTTGTAGATACTTCTACTAATTTATAAGTACCAAGTGCTAAATTATCAATACTTATTTCCCCATTGGCATTTGTTACTTTATTTCCAATAGGCAATCCAGTTGTTGCATATGTTGCATCTGTTTCACTATTTCCAGAAACAGATAATAATTTAAATGTTACTCCTTCAAGATATGAATTAGTAATGCCATCTGTTTTAATAATTTTAACACTACCAGTTATCAAAGAGTTAGTAAATGTTACATTAGCAGGACTAGATTCTGTATGACTTGATGTTATAGTTACAGATTTGCTTGTAGAATCGGCTTTAATATTTTCTGGTAATCCAGTTTCTGTTACTGTATATGTTCCAAGTAAAAGTTTAATATTAGAAGATGTTGCCCCACACGCAACAGTTTTAGATGTACCATTTACTGAAAATGTAAATCCATTTGTAGAAGTTACTCCTCCTCCACATAATTTTGTTATATTTAAATATCCATATTTTTGATTAGTAAATGTAAGAGTTTTACTTCCCCCTGCTGTTAATACATATGTCTGTGAAGGCGAAGATATATAATAATCATCAGTTTCATTTGTTGTTTCCGTTACAGTATAACTACCTGTTTCTAAATCAGAGAATGTATAATTACCACCACAACTAAGAGTTGTTGTTTTTGTAATTGTGCCGTTAGTCAAAGTAAAATCAAATGAACCATCACTAAATCCACTACATACTTTAGCAACTTTTATAGAACCAGTTGTAACTAATGCTTTATTATAAAAATATATTATAGGATTATCACTAGCTGTAACAGTAACATCTCCACTACTGCCACTATATGGATAACTTCCACTTGAATATCCATAACTAGTTTCATAACCTGTTGTTGTTTCTGTGATTGTATAATCTCCATATTCAAGACCACTAACATCATATTGATCACCACAAGATATGCTTGCAGTATCAACTGTTGCATTATTTGAATCTTTTACTGTAAAGTTAAAATTACCACTAACTCCAGTAGCACATCTTTTACGTATAATAATTCTGCCTGTTGTTGTAATAGTTAGTTCCTTAACTCTAGCAATCTTTTGAGCACTTGAACTATAAGAAAATTCTTCTAAAGAATAAGCGGTACTTCCACAAGAATTAGATATTTCTAATAAATTAGAACTACTAATATTATTAGAGTCACTATTAGTACAAGCATATTTACCAATATAATTTCCGCCCTCCATTATATCCCAAATATTATGTTGTGTCGGTCCAACAGTACCAGATATAGGATTATCACATACAACATAACAATATCCAGTAGATGTAAAAGAAACTGCTGATGCAATTCCATTATCATCAATTCCAGGAAAATTCTTATCACACTCTAAACAATAAAAACTACCACTCAATGTAGGAACACTTGAATATCCATTACACGTAGTAGAGGTATTGCCTGGACAACTATATTTGTTTACTCCCAAACAACCATATCCTGATGGTATTCCTGAAGATGAAACGCTTACTGTCTCTGCATCAACACTTAATACTCCAAATACCATTACTAATATACCTAACAATATTCCTAAAAATCTTTTTCTATTTGTCATAATCTTAATTCCTTTCCAATTTCCAAACAGTAACCAAAAACACAATAGTCTTCTATCATTAATTAAATTATAACATTTCAAAAAAAAATAGTAAATACTATTTTGTAACAATATTTACTACTTTATTTTTTATAATTATAATTTTTATAATAGTTTTACCTTCTATATGTTTTTTTATATTTTGTTCTTCTAATGCTAATTGTTTTATATTATCTTCAGTTTCTGATGTTTTAGAGTTTATTGTTCCTCTTAACTTACCATTTACTTGAATAGCAATAGTTACTTCATCATTTATCAATTTATTTGCTTCATAAGTAGGCCACTTTTCATAAGCTATTGTTCCATTATGCCCCAATCTTTCCCATAATTCTTCAGTTACAAAAGGAATAATAGGATTTAATAATTTTAACAAATTTTCTGCCATAGTTTTAGGAAAAATATTTTCTTTATAAACAGCATTTACAAAAATCATCATTTGACTTATTGCTGTGTTAAAATTTAAGGTTTCATAATCTTCAGTTACTTTTTTTATTGTTTCATTATAAATTTTATCTAAAGAAGAATTATCTACTTCTGTTATTTTATTTTCTTCTGTAAAAAGTCTAAAAATACGATCAATAAATTTTCTTATTCCTATAACAGCTTGATCATTCCATGGTTTATCAGCAACAAGAGGACCCATAAACATTTCATACATTCTTAAAGTATCTGATCCATATTCTTCACATATATCTGTAGGATTTATACAATATTTAGGAAATCTTTTACCCATTTTTATACCATTAGTCCCTAAAATCATCCCCTGATGTACTAATTTT
>CAZRBE010000027.1:7689-10361 GCA_964598285.1 uncultured Mycoplasma sp. | reverse complement strand
TACTAATGCTGGGTTGTTCAACTTCAACAACAACAATGGTAACAGCAACAACAACTACAGTTCTCGTTCTGCAGTACTCAAATAAATTAACTTATAGTTAAAGTCAATATTTGTAATTATATTTCAGGTATTGACTTTTTATTTAATGATTTTTTTATAATTACTTTATTTTTAATAGATTTTATTTTATAATATCACTAGAGGTTTATATGAGAAATATATATGATTTAACTTTAACTGAATTAGAAGATTATTTATTAAGTATTAATGAAAAAAAATATCATGCTCTTCAAATATATGATTTTTTATATGTAAAGAAAGTTACATCTTTTTCTGATATGACTAATTTAAGTGCTAATCTTAGAAATACTTTAGAAAATAATTTTATTATTGATAAACTTACTTTAATAAAAGAAGAAATAAATAAAGATGTTAATAAATATTTATTTAGACTTTATGATAATTTATCTATTGAAACAGTTTTAATGAGACATGATTATGGTCTTAGTTTATGTATATCTAGTCAAGTTGGTTGTAATATGGGTTGTATCTTTTGTGAAAGTGGTAGATTAAAAAAAGTTAGAAATTTAAATGCTTATGAACTTGTATTACAAATATTAATGGTAGAATCTTTATGTTGTGAAAGAATATCTCACGTTGTTATTATGGGTATTGGAGAACCATTTGATAATTATGATAATATTATGAAATTTATAGAAATAATTAATAATCCTAAAGGACTTGCTTTAGGAAGTCGTCATATTACTATTTCTACTTGTGGTATTATACCTAAAATAGAAGAATTTAGTAACGAACCATATCAAGTTAATCTTGCAATTAGTTTACATGCTCCTAATGAATTACTAAGAAGTGAAATAATGCCTATAAATAAAGTTTATCATTTAGAAAATTTAATTAAAGAAATAAAAAAATATATAAAAAATACTAATAGAAGAGTAACTTTTGAATATATTTTGATAGATGGGTTAAATGATGATTTTAAATATGCTCATGAGTTAGCTAATCTTTTAAGGGGTATAAATTGTTATGTTAACTTAATTCCTTATAATGAAAGCAGTAATTTTACACTTAAAAGAAGTAAAAAAGAGCAAATTATGGGTTTTTATGATACACTTAAAAATGAGAAGATAAATGTTACTATAAGGAAAGAATTTGGATCTAATATTTCTGCAGCTTGTGGGCAGTTAAGATCAAATAGGGAGGAATAAGATGGAATCATTTTATTTGACAGATACTGGATTAGTAAGAGAACATAATGAAGATAGTGTTATAATTATAGAAAATTCAGTTGGTAATTATTTGATGGCTGTTGCAGATGGAATGGGTGGGCATAGTGCAGGTGAAGTTGCAAGCTCTATTGCTATCAGATATTTAGGTAAAAGATTTAATGAAAGTTTTAGTAAAATGAGTAAATCAGATGCAGTTGAATGGATAAAATTAAGTGTTAATGAAATTAATAGTTTGATTTTTAATTACACTTCAGAACATGAAGAATCTAAGGGAATGGGAACAACTTTGGTACTTGCAATTATAACTTCTGATTATATTTTATTTGGAAATATTGGAGATTCTTCTGGATTTGTCGTAAAAAATTCTAAACTTCATAAGGTTACTCATGACCATACTTTAGTTAATTTACTTATTACTGCGGGAGAATTAACGGAAGAAGAAGCTAAAAATCATCCTAGAAAGAACGTTTTAATGAATGCTTTAGGTATTAATGATCCCATAGATATAGATATTTTTGATTGTAGTATGACAATAGATGAGATTATGTTATGTTCTGATGGACTTACTAATATGTTATCAGAAGAAAATATAGAAAAAGTTTTAATAGATGAAGATTTGACATTAGAAGAAAAGGTTATTAAGTTAATAAAAAAAGCTAATAATAGGGGCGGTAATGATAATATTTCAGTAGCTTATTTGAAAGTATTTGAAGGGTGTGAGAAGTAATGATTGTAAAGGGACAAAAGATTAATGATCGTTATGAGATTGTAAAAACTTTAGGTGAAGGTGGTATGGCTAATGTTTATTTAGCTAAAGACATTATTCTAGATAGAAATGTTGCAATTAAAGTTTTAAGAGGAGATTTAGCTACTGATGAAAAATTTGTCAGACGTTTTCAAAGAGAAGCTTTATCAGCATCTAGTTTATCTCATCCAAATATTGTAGAGATATATGATGTTGGGGAAGATGATGGAAACTATTATATTGTAATGGAGTATATTAATGGAAAGGATTTAAAACAAGTATTAAAAAAACGTGGTAATTTAACAATACATGAAGTGGTTGATATTATGCTTCAAATAACAAGTGCTATGGCTACAGCACATGATAGTTTGATTATTCATAGGGATTTAAAACCACAAAACATTTTAATAAAAGAAGATGGGGGTATTAAAATAACTGATTTTGGTATTGCTATGGCTTTAAATGCTACTCAGCTTACTCAAACTAATAGTGCAATGGGATCAGTTCATTATTTTCCTCCAGAACAAGCAAGTGGAAAAGGTGCAACATTAAAAAGTGATGTTTATTCTTTAGGTATAATGATGTTTGAACTTTTAACAGGAGAACTCCCTTTTAAAGGAGATAATGCTGTTGAAATTGCTTTAAAACATTTAAAAGAACCATTACCAAGTATTAGA
>CAZRBE010000027.1:256-7679 GCA_964598285.1 uncultured Mycoplasma sp. | reverse complement strand
TCAGTTAGAAGCATTAATCCAAATATTCCTCAAAGTATTGAAAATATTATTATAACAGCAACTGCTAAAAATCAAAAAAATAGATATAATAATGCTAGGGAAATGCATGAAGATTTACTTACTTGTCTAAATAAAGAAAGGTTGAATGAGCCAAAGAAAGTGCTAAAGTATTCTGAAGGTATAACAGATGATGTGGCTATTATAAATTCTACAGAGAATAAAAATATGGATGATAGTATTATTAAACAAGTTAAAGATAAAAGTGATGACAATGATAAAAAAATAGTTATATTTGGAGCTATTTTATTAGGACTTGTGACAATTTTAGCAATAGTATTTTTTATTGTACCAATGCTTACTGAAGTTCCAGAAGTTAAAATTCCAGATGTTAGTGGTTGGACTGTTGTTGAAGCAGAAACAGAACTAGAAAAATTAAAACTTGAAGTTAATGAAACTGTTGAAGAAGAATCATCTACAGAGGTAGAAAAAGGCAAAGTTATAAGAACTAATCCTTCAACGGGTAGAACAGTAAAAGAAGGAACATCAATTATTTTAGTAGTTTCAACTGGAGAACTTGTTTATCTTGTAGAGGATTTAACTGGTAAAAATTATATTGAAGTAAAAACAGAATTAGAAAAGTTGTATAATTTAACGGTTATTGTAGAAGAAAAAGAAGTAGAAAATACAGATTCTAAAACTTATAAAGAACAAGAAATTGTTGGACAAAGTGTTGATTCAGGTAAAGAATTAACTGCAGGAGATGAAATTACTATTTATATTCCTAAGGTACTTGAAAAATATCCAGATTTACAAAAAAAAGGCTGGAGTGAAGATGAAATTAAATCTTGGGCAGAAAAAAAAGGTTTAGTATTAACTATTGAATATAAAGAAACTAATGAAGTGGCAGCAGGAACAATAATAAGTCAAAGTAGAGGTACGGATTCTTATATAACAAGTGGTGCAACATTAAAAGTTGTGATAGCAAAAGCAGTACCAGTTTCAGAAGAAACTTCAGATGGAACTAATACAACTGGTGAATAAGATAATGAATGGTAGAATAATAAAAATTATAAGTAATGATTATTTTGTATCTTGTAATAATAGTATATATATATGTAAATCAAGAGGAAAGTTTAGAAAAGAAAATATAACTCCTAAAGTAGGAGACTATGTTTTCTTTGATGTTAATAATAAATATATTTTAGATGTTTTAGAAAGAAAAAATTATTTAGAAAGACCAAGTGTTGCTAATATTGATCAAGTATTTATAGTAACTAGTTTAGTTCATCCAGACTTTTCTGCTAATCTTTTAGATAAATTATTATTAATATGTGTAATTAACAAAATAATGCCCATTATTATTTTAACAAAAAAAGATTTATTAACTAATAGTGACTATAAAATATTAAAACCAATAATTAGTTATTACAAAAAAATAGGATTTAATGTACTTTATAATACTAATTTATTTAAATTAAAAAAATTATTTAAAAATAAAACAACTGTTTTTACAGGACAAACTGGTAGTGGCAAATCAACTTTATTAAATAAGCTTGACAAGAATTTGAATTTAGAAACAGATGATATTAGTGAATCTTTAGGAAGAGGTAAACATACAACTAGAGTTGTTTCTTTGATTAATATGTATAAAGGATATGTTTTAGATACTCCTGGGTTTTCTGATATTGATTTAAGTATTTATAATAAGGAACAAATTAGAGATAGTTTTGTTGAATTTAACAAAATTAAATGTTTATATAAAAATTGTATGCATATAAATGAAAAGGATTGTAAAGTAAAAGAAGAAATTTTAAATAATCATATTTTAAAATCGAGATATGAAAATTATTTAAAATTTATAAAGGAAGTAAAATAATGAAAAAAGTGTCAGTATCAATTTTATCAAAAGAAGATAAGTTTTTAAATATTGAAAAATTAAATGAAAGTTCCTGTGATTATATCCATTTAGATATAATGGATGGTAAATTTGTAGATAATAAATTTATTTCTTTACAAGAATTGCCTAAAGTATTAGAAAAAATAAAAAAACCAATTGATGTTCATCTTATGGTTAAAGATCCAACAAAATATATAAAAAAATTAGCTTATTGGGATGTTAGCTATATTACCATTCATTATGAAATAAAAAATTACGAAAAATATCTTAAGATGATAAAAGAATATGGTTTTAAAGTAGGGTTAGCAATAAATCCTAGCACAAGCATAGATTCTATAATAAATGAGTTAGATAAAATTAATATGATTTTAGTAATGAGTGTTAATCCTGGTTATTCTGGGCAAACTTTTATAAATGAATCTAAAGAAAAAATAAATAGACTAAAAGAAGAAATTAAAAGAAAAAATTTACAAGTTAAAATAGGTGTTGATGGAGGAATATGTGATAGTACTTTATCAGATATTTCTAATGCAGATATAGTGGTAAGTGCTAGTTATGTATTACAAGATTTAAATAATATAGAAAAAATAAAAGCTGCATAAAATTATGCAACTTTTTTCATAGCTCTAGATTCTTTTGTAGAAATTCTAACTTTTTGTCCATTTTCTAAGGTAACAACTTGTAAATTTAAACTTTGTTGCTTTTTAGTAGCTTTTAGACAATTTGGTCTTATATTTTTAATATTAGGTTTTCTATTTGATAAATTTTTTGCCATAATAAACGTCCTCCTTTTTATAAGCATTATAAACTTATCATAATTTTTAAAATAAGTCAATTTTTTCTTTTGAATTTTGTAGATAATCACGATAAACACAAACAATTGTTTTATAGTTGTTGACATTGTATTATTAAATTGTTATTCTTAAATTATATTAATGTTACTAGCTAAAATATGTTAAAATATAAGAAGAAGGAGAGATATTTATGTATATACCACTTTATGTTAAAACTGATTATAGTTTATTATCAAGTCTTATTAAAATAGATAATTTAATCAATACTTTAAAAAATAATAATATTTCTTCTTGTGCCATAACAGATAATAATATGTTTGGAACGATGGAATTTATTAAAAAATGTGAAAAGGCTAATATTAAACCTATTATTGGGTTAGATGTAAATTATAAAGATACTAATATTTTATTATATGCTAAAAATTTAAAAGGTTATCAAAATTTAATAAAGATAGAGACTATAAAAAATGAAAATGAAATAACTTTTGATATATTAAAAAAGTATTGTAATGATATAATTTGTATTTGTTTTATAAAGGAAATTTTTGTAGAATTACAAGTAATATTTCAAGATATATATTTTGGAGTTAAAAATTTAAATGAAGAATTAGAAAATGATTTTAATAAAAATATTGTTTATGTAAATAAAACATTATATTTAGAAAGATATGAATATAAATATTTACCTTATGTATTTATGATAAGAGATGGTAAGACTATAAATGATGGTATTAATTTTTTATATCAAGATAATTATCTAAAATCATATGAAGAAGTATCTTTAACTCAAAGTATAGATTCTATTAATAATACTTTAAAAATTAGTGATATGTGTAATATTTCTTTTAATAAAAAATTATATATGCCAAAGTATGATGTATCTAATTCTAAAAAATATTTAGTGGATCTTGCTAATAAGGGTTTAAATAAAAGATTAGATAATAAGATATCTAAAGAGTATCAAGAAAGATTAAATTATGAATTACAAGTTATTATAAATATGCATTTTGAGGATTATTTTTTAGTAGTTTATGATTATATAAAATATGCTAAATTTAATAATATTTTAGTAGGTCCAGGAAGAGGATCTGCAGCGGGAAGTTTAGTATGTTATTCTTTAGGAATAACTGATGTTGATCCATTAAAATACAATTTATTATTTGAAAGATTTTTAAATAAAGACCGTATTACGATGCCCGATATAGATACAGATTTTCCTGATGTTGATAGAGAAAAGGTTATAAATTATGTTATGTCCAAATACGGCGAAAAAAATGTTTCAGGAATTATTACTTTTGGAACATTAAAAGCTAAACAAGCAATTAGAGATATTGGAAGAATTTTAAATATCAAGATGTCAGATATAGATTTAATTTGTAAAAAATTGATATTTAATGAAACTTTGAAAGATTTAAGAAAACGTAGCAGAGAAGTAGCAGATTTTTTAGAGAGTGATGATAAATTAAAAATGTTATATAATATTGCTTTATTAATTGAAGATAACAAAAGACATACGAGCATTCATGCAGCAGGAATGGTTATATCTTATAAACCATTAGATGAAATTTTGCCTATTATAAAAAGTGATTCATTATATCTAACTGAATATTCTATGGAATATTTAGAAGAATTAGGCCTTATAAAAATGGATTTTTTAGGTATTAAAAATTTATCTATTATTAAAAATATTATGGAAGAAGTAAAACAATATCAAAAGATAAATATAGATTTTAATAAGATACCTTTAGATGATAATGAAACATTTGCTTTATTTAGAAATGGTAATACTACAGGAATTTTTCAGTTTGAAAGTGAAGGAATGAAAAGATTTTTATCCGATTTAAATCCAGTTTGTTTAAATGATTTGATTAGTGCGATAGCTTTATATAGACCTGGTCCTGCTTCTAATATACCTAGTTTTATAAAAAGAAAAAAGGGATTAGAAGTAATTGATTATATTGATCCATCATTAAAAGATATATTAAAAGAAACTTATGGAATTATTGTTTATCAGGAACAAATTATGCAAATTGCTAATGTTATGGCAAATTATAGTTTATCAGAAGCTGATTTATTAAGAAGGGCAATGAGTAAAAAAAAATTAGATATCTTAAAACATGAAGAAGAAAAGTTTCTTAGCAATTCTATTTCTAATGGATATGATAAATTGATTGCTAAAAAAGTATATGATTTTATTTTAAAATTTGCTAATTATGGATTTAATAAAAGTCATTCTGTCGCTTATTCCCTAGTTGCTTATAAAATGGCTTATTTAAAAGCTCATTTTCCCAAATATTTTTATGCAAATTTGCTAGAGGGTGTAATAGGTAGTGAAACAAAAACAAATGAATATTTAATGGAAGTAAAACGTTTAGGACTAAAAGTATTATCACCAGACATAAATAAATCTTTAGAAACAAAATATATAGTGGAAGAAGATGGAATAAGATTGCCATTTTCTTCAATAAGGAATGTCGGAGGTGTTATTGCTCAAAAAATAATTGAAGAAAGAAAATTTGGTAATTATAAAGATATTTTTGATTTTCTAGTGAGAATTTATAAAAAAGTAAACAATAGAAAAGCTATTGAATCATTAATTTATGCTTCTTGTTTTAATAATTTAGGTTTTAATATAACCACTTTAATTAATAATTACGAAGAAATAAATAATTATGTCTTTTTAGCAACTGATTTAGAAGAACAAATGCTAGAAAAACCAGAAATAAAAATTTATAATAATGATGTTGATGATATTTTAAAACATGAAAAAGAAATATTTGGATTTTATTTAACTAATCATAAAACAGAAAAATATAAATTACAATATAGACAAATAATAGATATAAAAGATATTTTTAAATATTTTAATAAAGATGTTAATGTAATTGTAGAAATTGATAAATTAAAAAAAATTCAAACTAAAAATAATGAAACAATGTTGTTTATAACAGGGACTGATAATACATCTTCTATAAGTATTATTATATTTCCTAAAAAATATAATGAAATTAGTAATTTGAACTTAGAAAAAACTAATATTATTTTAATAAATGGTAAAGTTGAAAAAAGATTTAATGAATATCAAATTATCTTAAATAAAATGAAAAAATTAGAGGAATAATAAAAATAAAATGAGGTTAATATGAAAAAATATATAATTATTTTTATAGTATTGTTACTAATTGGATGTAATAATACAATTAAAACTACAATAAATATTAATAAAAAAATAGTAGAATGTGATGAAAAAATTAATTTATTAGCACTAATTAATATTGAAAATGGGAAAATTTTAACTGAAGATTATTTAGTTGATACAAGTGAATTGGGGATTAAAACTATATCTTTTAAATATAAAAATTATGATAATTCGACTAAAAACTACACTTTTGATATTGAAATAGTTGACAGAACAAAACCTCAAATTGTAAGCTCTAAAACTTATGAAATTGAAAAAGGAGATTCTTTTGATTGTATTAGCAATACTGTTCTTAGTGATAATTATGATCGTAATTTAACTTGTCAAATAATTGGTAATTATGATATTAATACTATAGGAAAATATAAATTAAAATTTGTTGTTACAGATTGTAATAATAATTATACTGAAAAAGAATTTACTTTAGTAGTAAAAGACAAACTTGACGACTATACAAATGAACAATATTATTTAAATGATTTGATTAAAAATTATAAAACATCTAATACTATGATTGGAATAGATGTTTCTACATGGCAAGGTAATATTAATTGGGAAAAAGTTAAAAATTCTGGTGTTTCTTTTGCTATTATAAGGATTGGTTATGGTCCTAATAAAGATGGAAAAATTATAATGGATGATCAATTTAAAAATAATTTAAAAAATGCTAAAAAAGTTGGTATCAAAGTTGGTTTATATTTTTATTCTTATGCTTTATCTTGTGATGAAGCAAAAAAAGAAGCCAATTGGGTTATTAATAAATTAGATGGTGAAGCAATAGATTTACCTATTGCATTTGATTGGGAATCTTTTGATGATTTTAATAGTTATCATATTAACTTTAACGATTTAAATAAAATAGCTGATAGCTTTATGAAAGAAATAGAAGAACATAATTATAAATCAATGTTATATGGTAGTTGTAAATATTTAGAACAAGTTTGGAATTTAAGAAAATATCCTACTTGGTTAGCTCATTATACATCTAATACTGATTATATTAATAATTATTATATTTGGCAAATAACTTCTTCTGGAAAAGTTGATGGTATTTCAGGGAATGTTGATTTAGATATCCTTTATCTTAATTAGTCTTTTTTTATTTCTTTTGAATAAATTTAATTAAGAGGATGATAGTATGAAAAATATTATAGATATTTATAAAGAAAATATAATAAAAGAATCCGATATGATTCTTTTATTAAGTTTTATATTGGTAATAACATTATTAATTATTTATTTTTATAATAAAGGTAAAAAAGTTAAATAACTTAATTATCTAAAAATCTTATATAATATTCATCATATGATAAATTAGGATAATTATCATGCATATCAGTAGCAACCTCTATTCCAACATATCTATAATGCCAACTTTCATACATAAATCCTGTAACAGAAGTTTTATTACTTTCATATCTTAAAACAAATCCATATTTATAAGCATTATTATTCATCCAAGTATATGAAGAAGTAGAATCAAAGGATAGCATATTTCCTGATTTAGTACTAGAAACATCTATTGCTAAACCT
>CAZRBE010000027.1:0-246 GCA_964598285.1 uncultured Mycoplasma sp. | reverse complement strand
ATGTCCTGGTCTTGCTGTATCATTATCAGCTGCTTCTTTTCCCATATTTTTAACAGCTTTATTATATAAATATTCTTGTCTATCATAAGTTCTATAAGCAGATTGACCATATACAGGAGTTCCATTTTCAATAGATGATTTTGATAACATTTCAAAAGCTTCTTTGGCTTCTTTTTTTAATTGTCTAACATAATTATTACCTGATATAAAATACTCATTACGAATTGTTTCTAAGTCACTTGGTTC
>CAZRBE010000026.1:5196-10401 GCA_964598285.1 uncultured Mycoplasma sp. | reverse complement strand
GAAATAATAATATTAAGGTATGGATTAAATGATACTTTAGAGATGACTCAAAAAGATGTTGCCAAGAAATTACAAATAAGTCAATCTTATATATCAAGAATTGAAAAAAAAGTTATTAAAAAGCTTAAAAATGTTATTAAAATTTAGTATACTATATTTGTAGGTGGTAGTAATGATTTATTTAATATGTGGGGAAATTTCTTTGGCTTTAAAAAAAACAAATGAAATATTAGAAGAATATAAAAATTTATCTATTATAAAGTATGATTTAGAAGAAAATTATATTTCAAAAGTAATTGAAGATATAAATACTATTGATTTATTTGGAAATAAAAAAGCAATTATTGTCTTTAATTTTAATAAAATAGAAGATTTTACCGATTTGATTAAATATATAAATAATAGAAATGATAATATTTTAATATTAACTTCTCCTGTAACATTAAAAAACAAAGTAGCAAAAGAAATATTAAAATTTGGTAAAATAATAGATGTTAATAATATCAACTTAAATGACTATATAACAAATAATTTTCAAGAATATAAAATATCTTTTATGGCAATTAATTTATTAAAAGATTATTGTGGAAATAATATTTGTAGAATAGATCAGGAAATTAATAAATTAAAATTATTAAAATTAGAGGAAAAAAAAATAACTGAAGAAGATATAAAAAGTATTGTAAAAAAAGGAATTGATAAAAATATTTTTGATTTAATAAATGCTATTAATGAAAAGAATAAAAAAGATATTTTTAATATTTATTATCAATTATTACATGATGTAGATGAAATTCAAATAATAGGATTTTTGGCTAATAATTTTAGATTATTATATCAAATAAAGGTATTAAAGGAAGAAAATAGTGATGAAGATATTATAAAACAATTAAAATTAAATCCTTATAGGTTTAAAATATTAAAAAGAGAAACCATTAATCATACAGAAGAAGAATTGCTTAAGTATTTAAAAGATTTAGGAGATTTAGATATAGGTATTAAATCTGGCAATATTGATAAAGCTATTGGAATGGAATTATATTTAAGTAAACTATAGAAGTAAAACTTTTATAGTTTTTTGTTTAAGAAGAAATCTTCTTTACATAAATTATAGATCCTTTTTTAAAAAAGTATTTACAAAATATAAATATAATAGTAGAATTGTGGTAGACAGTGGATAAAAGTGGTAGAAAGTGGTGACTATTATGTTAATGGGAGAATTTCATCATAATATAGATGATAAGCTAAGGATTATTATTCCATCTAAATTCCGTGATGAATTAGGTAGTAATGTAATTGTTACTAGAGGCCTTGAAAATTGTTTATTCATATATTCAGAAAAAGAATGGAATAATATAGTTACTAAATTAAAAACTTTGCCATTTACTAAAAAAGATGCTAGAGAATTTACAAGGATTTTTCTATCTGGAGCTACTGTTTGTGAGTTTGACAAACAAGGAAGAATTAAAATAACTATGCCATTAAAAGAATATGCTTCTTTATCTAAAGAATGTGTTGTAATTGGAGTAAATGATCGTCTAGAAATATGGTCATTAGAAGATTGGAATAAGTATTTTAACTCTAATCGTGAAACTTTATCAGATGCCGCAGAAAAATTATTTGAAACGGATTTTGATATTTAAGTATTATGCATATAAGTGTATTAAAAGAAGAAGCAATTAATGGTTTGAATATAAAAGAAGCTGGTATTTATGTAGATATGACTTTAGGTTTTGCAGGTCATTCTAGTGAAATACTTAAAAAGAATAAAAAGGGGTTTTTATTCGCCTTTGATAAAGATATAGAAGCTTGTAATTATAGTTTGGAAATATTAAAAAAAATAGGCAATAACTTTAAAATATTTAATACTGGAAATATTAATATGAAGGATACATTGTTAAAAGAAGGAATAACTAAAGTTGATGGATTTTTATTTGATCTTGGTGTATCTTCAGCAGAACTTGATAATTCATCTCGTGGATTTAGTTATATGAAAAATTCTAAACTTGATATGAGAATGGATAAAAATAGTTCTTTTTCTGCTTATGAGTTAGTAAATAATTATAGTGAAAAGCAACTTTATATGATTTTAAAGGATTATGGAGAAGAAAAATATGCTAATCGTATAGCTAGAAACATAGTTTTAGAAAGAAACATAAAGCCTATTACTACAACTTTTGAATTAGTAGATATAATTGATAAATGTATTCCTTTTAGAGATAAAAGAAATGGTCACCCTGCAAAAAAAACATTTCAAGCTATAAGAATTGAAGTAAATAATGAATTAGAAGAATTTAGAAAATCTTTAATTGATGCTTTAGAAATGCTTAATGTAGAAGGATATATCTGTTGTATTCCCTAGAGGATCGTATCTGTAAAAACATTTTTAAAAAAGCTTGTGAAATTGATCCTTTATTAAAAGGTATGCCAAATATTGATAAATCATTGTTGCCTGATTATGAGTTAGTAACTAATAAACCTATATTACCTAGTAATGTAGAATTATTAGAAAATAAAAGAAGTAAGAGTGCTAAACTTAGAATAATAAAAAGAATAAAAGAGGAAAAAAAATATGAAAAAAACTAAAAAAACAAAAATAACAAGATTTGAAAAGATTGTATATACATTTACAATAATTTTGTCTATTTCTTTTCCTTTGGCTTCAGTATATTCTAAATCTATGCTATCTAAAGTTAATTATGAAGTAGAAGAAATAAAAGAACAATCAGAAAATCAAGCTAAAACTAATGAAGATTTGCAGATGCAAATTAATGAGTTAGCTTCTTTGGATAATTTGGAAAGTGTTGCAAAAGATTTGGGGATGAGTTATACTTACAATAACGTAAAAGTAGTTAAATAAGTAAAGGTGATATAGATGAAAAAAAGTAAAAACAATAATAAATTTAATAATATTTTTATTGTTATTGCTTTTTTTTGTTTTGCTATTATTATTTATAGAGTAGGATTTTTAGCAACAACTACGACAATTGATGGAATAAATATTAAGGAATTTGCTAATGACAGAAAAATATATGAATCAGTTCTTCCTTCGGTAAGGGGAAATATTTTAGCGGCAAATGGGGAAACACTAGCAACTACAGTTTCAACTTACAAGCTTATTGCTTATATTGACCCAGCAAGAAGTGAAGGCGAAAATAAATTATATCATGTAAAAGATAAAGAAAATACAGCTAAAGAATTAGCAAAAGTTATAGATATGGATGAAAAAGAAATTTTAAATATTTTAAATCAAGAAGGAGATTTATATCAAGTAGAATTTGGATCTGCAGGGAAAAATTTAACTCAAAGTAAAAAAGATAAAATTGATAGTTTGAATTTGCCAGGGATAAGTTTTATTGAATCAAAAGAAAGATATTATCCAAATGGAGATTTTGCTTCATACACACTTGGATATGCAAGAAGAGATGATGAAGAAAAAATTGTTGGTGAATTAGGATTAGAATCTGTATTAGATGAACAATTAAGTGGAACAGATGGTTTTACGTCTTATCAAGTAGATGTAAATAATTATAAAATAGCAGGAACAAAAGAAATTTTAGAAGAAGCGGTTGATGGATATGATGTTTATTTAACTATTGATTATAATATTCAATATATTTTAGAACAAGCTTTATCATATGCTTATGATAAATACGATTCAGACTGGATGGTAGCAGTTGTAGCTGATGCTAAAACTGGTGCTATACTAGCATCTTCTCAAAAACCATCATTTAATCCTAATCCTAATGAACTTAATATTGAAAATTATTTAGATTTAACAGTAGCAGAACCTTATGAACCAGGTTCAATTATGAAAACTTATACTTATATGGCTGCCATGGAAGCAGGTACTTATGATGGAAATGCTACTTATAAATCAGGATCTTATAAATTAGAAGATGGAACAATTATTTATGATTGGAATAAAAGTGGTTGGGGAACAATTACTTATGATAAAGGATATATGGCTTCATCTAATGTTGGAGTAATTAATATTTTGAATAATTTTATTAATAAAGATATTCTACATGATTATTTTAAAAAATTAGGTTTTGGAGAAAAAACTAATATAACTTTAGCTAATGAACAGGCAGGTAAGATATCTTTTAATTATGATAGTGAGGTTTATAATGCTGGATTTGGGCAAGGAATAACAACAACTCCTATGCAACATATTAAGGCTTTAACTTCACTTGCTAATAATGGAATTATGTTAGAACCATATATTATAAGTAAAGTAGTATCTAAAACTGGGGAAATAATTTATGAAGGTAAAAGAAAAGAATTAGGTATAGTGGCATCACATGAAACTGTAAATCATATGAAAGATTTAATGTATGAAACTATATATTCTTCTTGGGGACCCGCAACAGGAGATGGTTATGCTCTTTCTGGATATGATTTAATTGGTAAAACAGGTACTTCTCAGCTAATTAATACTTCTACTGGTAAATATTATTTAAGCGATTATCAAAGTATAAAATCTTTTGTAGGCATGTGGCCAAAAGATGATCCTGAAATTATAATTTATATTTCAGTAAAAAAATCTGCTAGTGGCTCTCAACCATTAACAAAAACAGTTAAAACACTTGTTAAAAATATTAGTACTTATTTAAATCTTTTTGGTGAAGAAGAAACAAAAATAGAAAATTATAAAGTAAAAAGTTATATTAATAAAAATATTACTGATGTGTCGAGTATTTTAAAAGAAGAAAATGTTTCATATGTTATTTTAGGAACTGGGGAAAAAATTGTTAAGCAGTATCCTTCACAAGGATATGCCTTAAGTAGTAATGATAAGCTTATTTTAATTACAAATGGGGAAACTTATAAAATGATTAACATTATTGGTTATAGTAAAAAAGAAGTTAGAGCAATTTGTAATATGTTGTCTTTAGAATGTACATATGATGGTTATGGATATGCCACTAATCAAAGTATTAGTGCTTCTAAAGAAATAAAAAAAGGGGATAAATTAACTATTAAATTTAAAGATATTTATTGATTGTGTTATAATAATTAATGAAAGAAGTTGATGATATGAAAAAAATAATATTAACTGGAGAAAGACCTACTGGACCACTTCATATAGGTCATTTTGTAGGTTCTTTAAAAAAAAGAGTAGAGTTACAAAATTCTAATGAATATGAAATTTATATTTTAATAGCAGATTTGCAAGCTTTAACTGATAATTTTGATAATCCT
>CAZRBE010000026.1:0-5186 GCA_964598285.1 uncultured Mycoplasma sp. | reverse complement strand
AAAAAAAAGAGTAGAATTACAAGATGAATATAATACCTATATAATTATTGCGGATGTTCAAGCTTTAACTGACAATTTCAATAATCCAGAAAAGATAAGAAAAAATGTCTTTGAGGTTACTTTAGATAATTTAGCAGTTGGAATTGATCCTTTAAAATGTACATTTTTAGTGCAATCACAAATTCCTGCTTTATATTATTTGCCAATGTATTATGCTAATTTAGTTACAGAAGCTAGATTAGAAAGAAACCCTACAGTTAAAAATGAATTAGTATTGAGGGATTTTTCTAAAACAATACCAGTAGGTTTTGTTAATTATCCAATCAGTCAAGCAGCTGATATAACAGCATTTAAGGCAACTTGTGTTCCTGTTGGAGAAGACCAATTACCTATGATAGAACAAACAAGAGAAATAGTTATGTCATTTAATAGAATTTATAAAACAGATATTTTAAAAGTTCCTGAAGCAGTACTTCCAGATAATAAAAAATGCTTTCGTTTACCAGGTATTGATGGAAATAATAAGATGAGTAAATCTTTAGGAAATTGTATTTATTTAAAAGATTCTGAAGAAGTACTAAAACAAAAAATTATGAGTATGTATACCGATCCTAATCATATAAAAATAACTGATCCTGGTAATATAGTAGGTAATACTGTCTTTACTTATTTAGAGTGTTTTGTAACAGAAGAACATTTTAAAAAATATTTACCAAAATATAAAAATTTAGAAGAATTAAAGGTTCATTATAAAAAAGGTGGTCTTGGAGATGTAACTATTAAATTATTTTTAAATGATGTTATGCAAGAAATATTAAGGCCAATAAGAGAAAAAAGAAAATATTATGAAAATAGAAAAGATGAAATATATAAAATAATAGAAGAAGGTACTCAAAAAGCTATTATAGTTACAAATAATACTTTAAAAGAAGTTAAGGATGCTATAGGAATTAATTATTTTACAGATGATACTTTTAAAAATAAATATTTATGAAAGTATTAACTTTAAAAGAACCATGGGCTACTTTAATTGTTAATGGTTATAAATAATATGAATTTAGAAGTTGGAAAACTAATTATCGTGGAAAATTTTTAATTCATGCTGGTAAAGGTATTGATAAAGTAGCTATGCAAAGATTTAAATATTTAAATTTAACATATTCAAGTGAAGAAATAATTGGAGAAGCTACTATTGTTGATTGTGTTTGGGTTGATGAAAGTTTTAAGAAAAAGTTATTAACAGAAAATTCTAATATTTATAAAGATAGTAGTGGATATGGCTTCGTTTTAAAAGATGTTAAGAAATTTTCTCAAAAAATTTCTTGTAAAGGTCATTTGAATTTTTGGGAATTGATAGATTAATATAAGCAATTTTAGTCATAATAATAATGGTGATATTATGTATTATTATGTTAATTGCTTTTTAATTTACTCATTTTTAGGATATTTATTGGAAACTATAGTTGCACTTATAACTAATAGTCATTTTAAAAGTGGTTTTTTATATGGCCCATGGACTCCAATATATGGAATAGGAGTAGTAATTATTTTATTATTATCTAATTATTTTTTCTTAAATTTACACATGCCAAGATGGATAGAAACAATAATAGTTTTTATTATTTTAGCTATTTTTTTAACTTGTATTGAACTTTTAGGAGGAATTTTGATAGAAAAAACATTTAATGTTACATTTTGGGATTATACTTTTAAAAAATTTAATATTGGTAAATATATTTGTTTAGAAATGACTTTTTTATGGGGAATTGCTACAACTATTTTTATTTATCTTATCAATCCTTTATTTGAAAAGTTCATTAAAAAATTTCCTTTGATTTTAACAATAATTATTAGTCTTCTTATGATTTTTGATTTTATTTATACTTTATTTAAAGGAATTGAGCATAAATAAAGGTTGACTTTAATATTAAATAACTATAAAATGTAATAGATATTGTGGAGGTAAGTTTAATGTTAAAGATGTTAAAGAGTTTTAATAAAAAACAAATTTTATTATTTATAATAAGTTTAATATTTATAGTTATTCAAGTGTGGTTAGATTTAAAAATACCAGATTATATGGCAAATATAACAGTATTAGTAGAAACTGAAGGAAGTTTAATTAAAGATGTTATTATTCAAGGAAGTTATATGTTATTATGTGCTTTGGGTAGTTTAGTAGCAGCTTTTATTGTGGGTTATTGTTCTGCTTATATTGGAACTTTTTTTGGCAAAAATTTGAGAAAACAAATTTTTAATAAAGTAAATGAATTTAATATGGAAGAAATAAAGAAATTTTCTACTAGTAGCTTAATTACAAGAAATACTAACGATGTTACACAAGTACAAACATTTCTTATTATGGCTATTCAAATGTTAATTAAAAGTCCTATTATGGCAATTTGGGCAATTACTAAAATAGCTAATAAAGGATTTGAATTTTCTCTTATTACGGCTATAGGAGTAGGAGTTATTTTAATTTTAGTAATATGTTTAATTATACTTGTTTTACCTAAGTTTAAAATAATTCAAACTTTAACTGATAATTTAAATAGAATTACTCGTGAAAATTTAACAGGTATTAGAGTTGTTAGAGCTTTTAATGCTGAGAAATATCAAGAAGAAAAATTTGATAAAGCAAATGATACATTTACAAAAATTAGTATGTTTACTCAAAAAGCAATGGCTTTACTTAGTCCAGTTATCAATTTAGTAATGTTAGGTATTTCTCTTGCCATATATTGGGTTGGAGCATATATTATTAACTCTACATTAGGCTTAGAAAAACTTACTATTTTTGGTAATATGGTAGTTTTCTCATCTTATGCTATTCAAGTAATTATGTCATTTATGATGCTTGTTATAATATTTATTTTATATCCAAGAGCATCTGTATCTGTTAAAAGAATAAATGAAGTTTTAGATACAAAATCTAAAATTACTAATGGTATTGTATCTTCTTCTACAAATAATTTAAAAGGAGTAGTAGAATTTTCTTCTGTTTCCTTTAAATATCCCGATGCTTCTGAATATGTTTTAAAAAATATTAATTTTAAAATTAAAACTGGAGAAATAGTTGCTTTTATTGGTTCAACAGGAAGTGGTAAAAGTACTTTAATAAATTTAATCCCTAGGTTTTATGATGCAACTTCTGGGAAAGTTTTAGTAGATGGAATTGATGTAAAAGAAATGGATTTAAGCTATCTACATAACAAATTAGGGTATGTTTCACAAAAAGCTATTCTTTTTAAAGGCAGTGTTAAAGACAATATTTCTTTTGGACAATCTATTAATGGTAAACCTAGTATAAAAAAAATAGAAGAAGCTATAACAGTTGCTCAGGCAGAAGAATTTGTAAATAAAATGGAAAATGGCTATGATGCTAAAGTTTCTCAAGGTGGAACAAATATAAGTGGAGGGCAAAAGCAAAGATTATCTATTGCACGAGCTATTGCAAAAGATCCAGAAATATATATATTTGATGATTCATTTAGTGCTTTAGATTATAAAACTGATTTGCTATTAAGAAGAAAATTAAAACAATATGCTAAAGATGCTACATTGCTTATTGTTGCTCAAAGAATTGGGACTATAAAAAATGCTGATAAAATAGTAGTTTTAGATGATGGCGAATGTGTTGGAATAGGTACACATGAAGAACTTTTGAAAAATTGTAAAGTTTATCAAGAAATAGCTTCTTCACAACTTTCAAAGGAGGAATTAGCAAATGAACAATAATGAAGATATAAAAATGGAAAAATCCAAAAATTTTAAAATGTCAATAAAAAAATTGTTTATTTATAATAAATCTTTTACAGTTTTAATAATTATAGCACTAATATTATCTGGAATATCAAGTATTTTATATATAATTGGTCCTGATAAAATTAAAGATATTACAAATATTATAAGTAATGGATTAATGACTAAAATAGATGTAAGTAAAATAAAAGAAATAGGAATATTTTTAATAATACTTTATTCTATTAGTACAATTCTTAATTATTTTCAAGGATATATTATGGCAGATGTTACTAATAGATTTTCTAAGAAAATGCGTAGTGAAATTTCTACTAAAATAAATAAAATACCTTTATCATATTTTGACAATTCAACAGTAGGAGATATTTTATCACGTGTTACAAATGATGTTGATACTATAGGACAAAATATGAATCAAAGTATAGGTACATTAGTTGCCGCAATTACAATGTTTATTGGTTCAATTATAATGATGTTTGTAACTAATTATATTATGGCTATTACGGCAATAATAAGTTCTTTGATAGGTTTTGTTTTTATGTCCATTATACTAAATAAAAGTCAAAAATATTTTAATGCAGTTCAAAATAATTTGGGTAATATTAATGGACATATTGAAGAAGTTTTTTCAGGACACAATATAATTCAAGCTTATAATGGAATTTCTGAAGTAAATGATAAATTTGATAAAATTAATGAAAAATTATTTACAAATGGTAAAAAAAGCCAATTTTATTCTGGACTTATGATGCCTTTAATGGGTTTTGTTGGTAATTTTTCTTATGTATGTGTATGTATCGTAGGAGCAATTCTTTTATTAAATGATTCAATTACCTTTGGGGTTATTGTAGCTTTTATTATATATGTAAGATTATTTACACAACCTTTAAGTGAGTTTGCGCAATCTATGGCGGGTATTCAGTCTATTGCAGCAGCAAGTGAAAGAGTTTTTGATTTTTTAGATCAACCAGAAATGTCCGATGAAACTTATAAAAGTTTATATTTAAAAAATAGTGATGTAAAAGGTAATGTAGAGTTTAAAAATGTTAATTTTTCTTATGATATTGATAAACCAATTATTAATAACTTTAGTGCTAATATAAAAAGTGGACATAAAGTTGCTATAGTTGGACCAACTGGTGCGGGGAAAACTACAATTGTTAATTTGTTAATGAGATTTTATGAAGTTAATAGTGGAGATATTTTAATAGATGGAGTATCTATTTCTAATTTGACAAGAGAAAATATTCATAATTTGTTTGTTATGGTATTACAAGATACTTGGGTTTTTGAAGGAACAATAAAAGAAAATATTCGTTATAATCAAGAAAATGTCACTGACAGAAGAATTGAAGAAGTTTGTAAAATTGTTGGATTAGATCATTTTATAAAAACATTACCATTAGGATATGATACAGTTTTAT
>CAZRBE010000025.1:0-10512 GCA_964598285.1 uncultured Mycoplasma sp. | reverse complement strand
GCAATTATTTTTGTACTAAAAAAGTTCCCCTTAGGAGTTGTGACCTTTAAAAAAATTCCCCAAAGAAAGTGTGGGAGGGGTAACATTTCCATTTTTAAATTATGGAGGTTCATCATTACTAGTAAGTATGGCAAGTATTGGGATAATTTCAAATATTTCTAAAAATTAATAGCAAACAAAAACATAATATTTTAATAAACTTCAAAATTTTTATTTACATAGATTTCTAAATAAAATTATTTAAAAATTCTCCACATTTTCATAAAAGATGTAAATTAAATAAAAGATATCATTGATAAATTTTTAAATTTATGTTAGTATTTTATTATAGGAGATGAATAACGTGAATAAATTTAAACATTTAGTAATTATGTTTGTAGCATTTTTAATCATTGGTGTTCCAAATATAAAAGCTGCAGTTATATCAGGAGATAGCAATTATTATACTTTAGATCATACTGACAATGTTAAAACTATAAAATTATTGAAAGATATTCCTGCATCAGAATTTAATAGTATTTTTAATACTGAGTTTACAGATTTAACTGCTGAAGAAGAAATTGTAATTGATGGTGATGGTCATAAAATAACTTTAGATTCTACTACAGCAAGTGCAATGATTGATTTAGGAGGAACGAAAACTAAAGGTGATTTAGCAACTTATAGTGCTACTACAAAAACTTGGACAACAACTAATGAAGGAGAATATGGTTTTGATGGTAAAATCACTTTTAAACATATTTTCTTTGTTGGAAGTACAACAACTACTAAAAAAGTTATGCTTGTGTATATTAATTTACCACATGCTGATATTACTTTTCAAAGTTGTCTATTTGAAAAATATCAAAAGGCAGCAATTTGGGCAGCAAACTTTAGAAAGATGACTGTTGATGATTCTAATTTTGATGGAAGTTATATAACAGTTAGTGAAGGGACTGGTGCCAGTGATTTATATTCTAAATCTTCTGAGCATATTTCACTTTGTTTAGGAGATGAATTTGCTGCTAAACCATTTAACTCATATCGTGTTGAAAGTATATCTATTACAAACAATGTCTTTAATGATATAGAGCAAGTTTCTGAAAATGGTACATCTGCTATTAAATTAAAGATAAAAAATAAAACGGTTGTTACTGATGTAGGAAATATTACTATCAAAAACAATAAATTTGAAAATAATATGGTTGATGTTGTTGTTGGTGAAAAAAATCCTGAAACTGCATTACCAGTTGAAAATCCAACTACTTATGATGAATCAGCTAATTTAGATATTAATTTTGAAAAAAATACAAGTACTAATAGTGGTGGTTTAAAAATTCAAAGTGTTTATAATATTGCTACTGTACCTACAGAAGCAGATAGAACAGCATATATAGCTAATACTATTACAAGTCCAGTATTATTTAATTTTGTTTCTAAATTATACTTAGTTAAGAATATTGATAAATCACTTACAATTGAAGATACTACAGATTTAAAAACTTCTTTACCAGCAATTAAAGCAACAGAGCAATCAAGTGTTTTAAAGATTGAAGGAACTAACTATGATATAACATTTGCTGCTTCTGATATTAAAGATAATTTATCAAATACTGTTACAGATTTATCTTTAAATATTTCTACTACAATTCCTAATGAACTTAAAGATAAAGCAAAAGAAGGATCAATAATTATTTCTTCAACTGTAACAGGAGAATTACCTGTTAGCAAATTAACAGTTAATACTAAAGTACCAGAATTTGCCAATAAAAAAGTTGAATTGCATTATTATAATGAAGAGACTGAGAAGTTAGAATTACTTGGCACATATCAAGCAGATGCTAAAGGAAATATCGCTATAAAACTTACTCACTTTTCTACATATATTTTAACTCCATTAGCTTCTAATTTAAATCCAGAAACAAGTGATGGAATAATGAATATTTTATTGCTTACAATTATTTCTGTGATTGGTATTACTGGAAGTGTATTACTTTTAAAGAAACAGAAAAAATTTAATTAAAGCTAAAAAACTGATTCAATAATGGTCAGTTTTTTTAATAATTAGTATATTTATGAAAATTTATAAATGAATAAATAATATGATAAATAAATAGCTTTTATTTACAATATAAAATAGATATGGTATAATTTCTATTATAATATTAAAGAAAAAATAAATAATTTTAAGTATTAAATAACAAAGTTAATAGTACTAAATTTTAAAATTAAAATTATTGTAGTAGTATGTAATTAATGTAAGAAAGGAATAAGATGAAAGAAGATTTAAGAAATTTATCAGATTATGAAATATCTTTAATTTGTTCAAATCTTGCAAGAGGTTGTGAAAAACAATATTTATTTGAAGAACAAAAAATATTTGCTGAATTAGCAAAGCATTATGAGAATAAAGAAATAGGTAAAAATGGATCATTAAAAGACATAAATGATTGTTTAATAAAAGAAATTACTGAATATAATAATGCTTTTGAAATATCTAATAATGACCGAGGTGCCAAAAGGGTAATTACTTGGTCAAGTAAAGTAACTACTCTAACAGAAATAATATTAGAAAATTATGAAAAAAAAGGTATGGACTATTTAAAAAATACTAAAATATGGGTATGCGATATTTGTGGTTTTATCTTTATTGGAGATACTCCTCCTTTAGTATGCCCAATATGTAAAGTTCCTAGTTTTAAAATATTGGAGGTTAAATAAATGAATAAAGAACATGCTTATCGTAATGTGAAATTATGTACAAAAGATTGCTTATGTTTATTTGTTTGTCCAAGTGGTGCTACTGATACTGAGACAGGTCAAATAGATTCTAACAAATGTATTGGATGTGGTGCTTGCGCAAGATCTTGTCCATCTCGTGCCATAACAATGATTCCAAATGAGTATCCAACTCAGCAAATTAAAACAAAAGAAGTAGTAGATGAGTTATTTAAATTATCAAATAGTAAGATAGAACAAATGAGAATATTAAAAACTTTAATTAATAATTCAAAAGATGAAAGAGAAATTAAATTATTAAAAGCTTTATATCATTCAAATAAAGTAATAGTTGAAGATTTTATGCGTGAAGCAGGCTATATGCTTCCAGAAAGCAAAAATGTTCATAAATTATTAGAATATATTTTAGAAGATTCTAATATTGATAAAGAAAAAGTACAAAAATTAATTAATAATATAAAAACAAATAATTAGAAAGGAGTTTTTATGAAAAAATATCGCTGTACAATATGTGGATATATTTATGATGAGGAAAAAGAAATAACAAAATTTGTTGATCTTCCAGATGATTGGATTTGTCCATTATGTGGAGCCACTAAAGATTTATTTGTGGAAGTAAAGGAGTATTAAAAATCCTTTTTTTGTCTTTTTAAAAATAATTTGTTACTTTATAACAATTATTTAGGTATTATGACATAATTATTAAAAAATCTTAAAAATAATGTACAAATTTTAAAATTATGATATACTATATTTAGTAAATATAATAAGAAGGAGAGCAAAAAAGGAAAAAAATTAAATTATTGGTTTTTGCATTAATAACATTTTTAAGTTTTTGTGTTACTAGTGTAAATGCTGAAACTACTTGTAGTGAAGGAAAGAAACTATATAACAATAAATGTTATACAATAAAAACTGTCTGTGCCTCTGGGTGTGATTCATCAGTAATTGATGATAATTTTGGCGATGATATTTATCTAAAATTAACAGAAAATCTAACAATTACTAGTGAGATTGCCTTTGATGGAAACACTAATACTATTGTTGATTTAAACGATAGGACAATAACTTTTAATAGAAATACTGGTGTTATAGTACAAATTCCAGGAACTAGTAATATTTCATTTATTAATGGAACTATTTTAGATAATAATATTACTAATATGAGTTATGCTTTACTTACCTATAATAGTGCTACACTTACACTTGATAATATTACTTATACTACTAATAGGTCTCATACTATATGGATTAATAATGCATCAAATGTGAATATTTTAAATACAAAAATTAAAAGTACTACTGGTAGTTCTTCAAATCAAATAACCAGTAATATTTTGTATGAACAAACTTCAACTGGGAAACTTACTATTACAAATTCTAAGTTAATTAGTGATAATGATGCACTTATTAATAGAAATGGTGGTAGTACTGATCCTGACTCATTTACAATTGAAATAAAAGATAGTTATTTTAAAAATGAATCATTAGATGGTACATCCCCTTATAAAATTATGTCGGTAGACAAAGCTTTATCTCAAATTATAGGTGAGGGCCAAGTAGTAAGTCAAACTGGTACTAAAGTTCAAACAAGTGTAGTTGCTGATACAATTACAACTGATGATGGAACTGAACTTACTATTTATACTCCTGCTACATTAGAGGCAGATACTAAAACGTATGATAAATATAGTTTATCTGCAGATCATACTTTGGTAGAGATTAGAACTAAATTAAGTCCTGTTGGAACTTATGATGGCATTTACGATGTAACATATAATAGTATTCGACTTGCAAATGGAGAAATTTTATATGCAGAGGATGATAGTGCTTTTGCTTTGTTATATGACTATTATAATAGTTTATCTGTTGGAAGTTATGCTTATAATGTTGTTTTAAAAAGTGGTAAAAGTCTAACATTTACTTTAAAAGTAGTTGATACGACACCTACTTATAAGGTGACAAGTGGAGCTAATCAACAGCTACTAATTAATTCTAATAAGGATTTAATTATAAATATTGATGGATTGAATTCATTATTAACTTCTGTATATGTTAACAATCAGTTGTTATCTAATAATAATTATACAGTTTCAGGAGAAAGAACTTCCTTGACTTTAAATAATAATTATTTAAAATCATTAGAGGAAGGAACATATACTGTAAAAGTAACTTATAGTAATGATAAAGAAGTAATTACAACATTCAAAGTTGTAAAAGCTATGGAAAATCCTAATACATTTGATGGAATAATTAATTCAATAATGCTTGGAGGATTATCAGTAATAGGACTTGTTGTGGGAACAATTTATATTACAAAGAAAAAAGTTTTTAATTAATATATAAACTAGTATTTGCTAGTTTTTTTATGCAATAAAAAGGCAATTATTTTAAAAAAATTAATGAAGTTGTAAAAAGAAATATAAAAAGATTTTTAAATAATTTTTGTTTTCAATTGACTGAAATAGACATAAATTACAAAATAAGGAAATTACATAAATTTATTTGACAAATATATTGTAATGAGGTAAATTTAAGTAGATAAGATTATATCTATTTTCAAAAATTTTATCAATTTTAATAAGGAAAGGAAGAAAATAAAATGAAAAATTTTAGTAAAGTTTTACAAAAAGTATTATTGGTTTTAGGAGTATTAATTTTTATTCCATTAACTGTTAAAGCTGTAGAAGAAGAACCATGTTTAAGAGAAGTAAAATACTTTTTAGAACAAGGATCAGGATATGAAGAAAATACATATCGTTATTATGAATATGATTATGGAACAACACAGAAAGTATTAGAAAATATGTTTGAAAAAGAGGGATATACATTTGTAGCATGGTCAAGAATGGGGACAGGAAAGACATATGGAATAGATGCTGCTGATATTCCAAATTATTCAACATCATTAGATTATTATGCACCAGGGGAAGAAATACTAATGAATAATTCATATACATTTTGGGGTATATGGAAAGAAGTAGAAATTCCTGAAGAAAAACCAGAAGAAAAACCAGAAGAAAAACCAGAAGAAAAACCAGAAGAAAAGCCAACACAACCATGTTGTAATAATTGTCATCATAATAGATTTGGTCATCATAATAGATTTAAACCTTTATATAATTTTGTAAACAACTCATATGGTTGCGGGCAAAGAAAACTTATATTTAATAATTGTAAAAATTTTTATTAGAAGTAGATATTAATTATGTCTACTTTTTTATTTAAAAAGAATATATAATAAACTTTAATAAATTATATATATCATTTTAATAATTAAAAAAGTAAACTTATATGTATGAGAGGAGATGATACATGATAGTAAACATTTTTTATTAAAAGATTGGAGATGATTTATGGAACTTACACTTGTTGGTTTTAATACTAGCAATGGTATTAAAATATTAAAAAATATAAGTAAAGTTGAGAAAGATCAAAAAATAAAATTTAAAATAACAAAAATTCCTACCGACGAAAAAGATAAATATAATATAAAAATAGTACCAACATTAATCGTCAATAAAAAAATTATATCTTCTGGAAATGTAATTTCAGAAAAAGAATTAAAAAACATTGTAAGACCCCTTATCTATGAAGTGTAAAGATTATGAAATCTTTACACTTTTTAATAATTTTTAATAATTTATATATACAATTTTAATAAATATGCAATAGAATAAATATTGAGGGTGATTTAAAATGAACAAAAAAATTAAATGTTCCAATTGTGGAAATATATTAAAAAAAGATAGTAAGTTTTGTCCTTTTTGTGGAACAAAAGTTGAAGAACCAAAAATTGATTTAGTAGAGGAAAAAGATGTCTTAAAAAAGAAATCAACACCTAAAAAGATTATTGAAGTAAAACCAGAATTAATAGAAAAGCAAAAAACAAATACAGATGATATTCTTATTAAAAAAAATATTAATTATAATAAAATTCCTTTAATTATAATTACAATTTTTATTACATTACTTGTTTGTTTTATAATTACTATTTTAATTATTAATTGTTATTCAATTGGTGATGAATCAAATAATTCTAGTACAGTGGGAAATACAAATAAAACTGTTACTATTACAGATACTGGTATAGCAGATTCTGTTTTAAAGGTTTATGATTCTGTTGTTATAGTAAAAGCTTATAAAAACAATCAATTATATTCTATTGGTACTGGTTTTGTTTACGAAAAAGATAGTAAAAATGGCTATATTTTAACAAATAATCATGTTGTTGATGAAGCAACTAAAATAGAAGTAGTATTTACTAATGAAAAAGTAGTGGCAACAGAGCTAGTTGGAAAAGATACTTATTCAGATATTGCAGTTTTAAAAGTTGATAAAGATTCTGTATTAAGTGTAGCTTCTATTGGAAGTAGTGAAACATTAAGGGTTGGCGATACCACATTTGCTGTTGGAGCACCAATAGATGCTGATACATATTCTTGGACAGTAACTAGAGGAATTCTTTCTGGTAAAAATAGAGAAGTTGAAGTTTCATTAAGTAATAATTTAAATTCAAATAATTCTGTAGTAATGGAAGTATTACAAACTGATACTCCAATTAATTCAGGTAATAGTGGGGGACCACTTTGTAATTCAAATGGAGAAGTAATTGGTATTACTAATATGAAACTTTCATCTACTACAATTGAAGGTATTGGATTTGCTATTCCAATAGAAACAGCTATTGAGTATGCTAATAAAATAGTTAATGGAGAAGATTTAAATAGACCATATCTAGGAGTAGGAGTTTATTATGTTTCACCAACATTATATAGTGATATTGATGTAAGTGGAATTTATGTTAGCACCATAGAAGAAAATTCTACAGCAAAAAAGGTAGGACTTAAAGTAGGAGATATTATTACTAAAATAGATGATGTTAATATAACAAGTGCTGCTCAATTTAAATATCAGTTATATAAGTATGAAATTGGAGATACAATAACTTTAACTTATTTTAGGAATAATAAAGAAAAAGAGGTTAGAGTAAAATTAATTAATACTACAAGTAATAGTAATTAAGAAAAAGCTAATGCTTTTTCTTAATTTATAATTGTGTTACAATAATAAAAGATGGAAGTGATTTTATGTCAAAAATATTAGTAGTAGATGATGATAAGGATATTGCGGATTTAGAAAAATTAATTTTAGAGCAAGAAGGATTTACAGTTATAATAAAAAATGATGCTGAAAGTGCTATGCAAGAAATAGATAAAAATAAATATGATCTTATTTTAATGGATATAATGATGCCCAATATGAGTGGAACAGAATTATGTAGTAAAATAAGAGAAAAAGTTGATTGCTCTATTATTTTTGTTACTGCTAAAAGTAATTTAGTTGATAAAATGCTTGGATTTGAAATAGGGGGAGATGATTATATAACAAAACCATTTGAATCAGAAGAACTTATTTCTAGGTGTAAAGCTCATATTAGAAAAGACAAAAGAAATGAAAATAAGAGTAAGGGAAATATTTTAAAAATTGGAGAAATAGAGATAAATAAAGAAAGTTTTGAAACTAAAAAAGATGGTAAAATAGTAGAATTATCAACTAGGGAATTTGAACTTTTAAAATATTTAATGGAAAATGCTGGTATTGTTTTAACAAAAGATCAAATATTTGATTCTGTATGGGGGCATAATTATGGTGAAATAGGAGCAGTTGCTGTTCATATTAAGAATTTAAGAACAAAACTTGATAAAGAAGAAAAATATATAATTACTGTATGGGGGTATGGATATAAATTTGTGAGGTATTTTGACTGATGAAAATAAGAAATAATTTAAAACTAGGATTTATTATTTTTGTTGCATCTTTTTTTATTATAAATATCTTTTTTTTAGGTGTTTGGTACAAGTATTATATAACTCCTAGTTTTAATGAGCAATATGAAGTATTACAAAATGAAGTAAAAGATGAAATAAAAAGTATTCAACAGCATATTAGTAATACTACAAGTGATATAGATACTACATTTTCTTATATAGCAAATAAATATAATGTTACTATGATTTTGCAAGATTCATCAGGAAATATTATATATGATAATACAGAAGGAGTAGAAACAAAAGAATTTTTAACTCCATTTTTAGTTTTTATAAATAATAAACCATATTTACTTAGTATTGGTAAACCGGATAGTATTAGTTATTCAAGTGTAATAAGAAGTTTTATCTCTTGTGAATTATTAATAATTGCTATTTTAGTTTTGATAGGAATAGTGGTTGCAAGCTATGGAATTCTTAATCCAGTATCTGATACTATTTCTGATATTAAAAATTATAAATTTGGTAAAGAACCTAAAAAAAGAAAAATATCTGGAGAACTAAATTATATTCAAAATGCTTTTGTGGATTTAACTGAAGAATTAGAAAAAGAAAAAGATGAACAAAATAGAATTATTTCTTCAATTTCTCATGATATAAAAACCCCTTTAACTTCTATAATGGGTTATACAGAATTATTAAAAAAGAAAAAAATCAGTAAATGTGATAAAGAATATCTAGAAAAAATTTATGTAAAAGCTTTAAATATAAAAGATATTGTTAATGATTTCGATGATTATTTAATATCTAATAAAAATAGAACATATAATTTTAAAGAAATATATATTAAAGATTTATTGAAAAATATAAAATTTGAGTATGAAAAAGATTTAAAAGATAAGAATATTGAATTAAAAATAATAAATAAGTGTAAATCTAATTCGATTGAAATTGATACAGAAAAAATAAAAAGAGTATTTAGTAATATTATTATTAACATTATTAGATATGTTCCAGATAAAGCAATGATTAAAATAGAAGTTTCAGATAATGATACAGAAGTTATATTTAAAATAATTGATAATGGGAAAGGTGTAGATGAGGATAAATTAGATAAAATATTTGAACCTCTCTATACAACAGATAAATCAAGAAAAATATCAGGATTAGGATTATCAATATGTAAAGAAATAATTACAATGCATGGAGGATATATAAAGGCATACAATAATAAAGAAAAAGGATTAACAGTTGAATTTAGTATAAATAAAAAAATTAATAATTTTTAATAATTTTTATATTAATTTTTAATAAATAACTAGTAACATTAAATATGTAGTTAAATTATAAAATAAATTTAGCTATAACATACATACTCCTTTTCTAAAAAAAGCAGATTTGTTTTACGTCTGCTTTTTCTTTTGTATTTTAAGAACAAAATATAGATTAAGTGTATGTAAAGGTGTATTGTTAATAACTAAAATTCTTGACGGTAGGTGGGTTATATGCTATTATTTAGGTATAAAGTTAATAAGTAAAAATAAGAGGTATGTTAATATGAAAAATCTCAAAAAAATCGTATTGGCGGGGGCGATAGTTTTTAGTTTATTATTTGGTATAACAGAAGTATTAGCAGCACCAGCAAATAGTAGTTTTGATGATCAAAATTTTTATAATTGTGTTATAGATTCATATAATAAAGAAAAAGGGACAACAAATGCTACAACATATAATTTATCAGATACAGAATTAGGATCATTAACTAAATTAGATTGCTATACAAGTGGTAAAGCAGAAAATTTAAAAATAGTAAGTACAACAGGATTAGAAAAGATGACAGGATTAACAACATTGAATTTAGGAGAAAATAATATCAGTTCTATAGATGTAACAAAAAATATAGCCTTAACAAAATTGTATGTTTATACCAATAACTTAACATCAATAGATATAAGTAAAAACACAGCTTTAACGATTTTAAGTTTAGGAAAAAATAAACTCACAACATTAGATGTAACAAAAA
>CAZRBE010000024.1:8439-10552 GCA_964598285.1 uncultured Mycoplasma sp. | reverse complement strand
AGATATTAATAAAGATACTGTTAATTTTATTCCTAATTTTGATGAAACAGAGCAAGAACCAGAAGTAATTCCTAGTAGATTTCCCAATATTTTAGTTAATGGAACAATGGGAATTGCAGTGGGTATGGCAACAAATATACCTCCTCATAATTTAAAGGAAGTAATAAATGGTTGTGTAGCATATATTGATAATAATGAAATAACTACAAGTGAATTAATGAAATATGTAAAAGGACCTGATTTTCCCACTGGAGGAATAATTTTAGGAAATAGTGGAATAAAAAAAGCATATGATACAGGAAGAGGAACAATTACTATTAGATGCCGTGCTAATATTGAGGAAAATTCTGGAAAACACAGAATTGTAATTACCGAAATACCATATGGGGTAAATACTTTAGAATTAAAAAATAGAATTGCAGAATTAGTACGTGATAAAGTTTTAGAAGGTATTGCAGATTATCATGAGGAAACTAATATAGAAAATGGGGTTAAAATTGTAGTAACTTTAAAAAAAGAAGCAAATGCTAATGTAGTTTTAAATAATCTATATAAACATACTCAATTACAAACAACATTTGGAATAATATTTTTAATGTTAGATCAGGGAGTACCAAAGACATTAGGATTAAGGGATATTGTTACAAAATATGTTGATTATCAAAAAGAAATAATTATAAGAAGAACTAAATTTGAATTGGATAAAGCTGAAAAAAGAGCTCATATTTTAGAAGGATTAAAAATCGCCTTAGATCATATTGATGAAATAATAAAATTAATTAAAAGTTCAAAAAGTGATGAAGACGCTATTATAGCATTAGAAAATAAATTTGGTTTAACAGAAATTCAAGCTCAAGCAATTTTAGAATTAAAATTGCGTAGATTAACAGGGTTAGAAAGAGAAAAAATAGAGGCAGAATTATCAGATTTAATAAAATTAATTGAAGAATTAAAATCAATTCTGGCTAGCAACGAAAAAATAATGAATATTATAAAGCAAGAAATGATTGAAATTCGTGATAAATATGGAGATGAGCGCAGAACAACTATTGATATGTCAGCTATTGATTTTATTGAAGATGAATCATTGATACCTATAGAAAAAATAATGATATCTCTAACAAAAAATGGTTATATTAAAAGATTATTAATCGATACATATCGCTCGCAAAATCGTGGTGGAGTGGGCATTAAAGGCATGACAATTAATGATGAAGATTTTGTTGAACAAATAATAACATGTGAAACTCATGATTATATATTATTTTTTACTAATTTAGGCAGAGTGTATCGTATGAAAGGATATGAAATACCAGAATTTTCAAGACAATCAAAAGGGTTACCAATAGTTAATCTATTGCCACTCGAAAAAGAAGAAAAAATCAATTCCATTGTTTCATATTCTGAAAAATCTGAAATACCATTGAGTTTAATTTTCTTTACAAAAAAAGGATTGGTAAAGAGAACTAATGTAGATGAGTTTAATTTAATTCGGAAAACCGGTAAAAATGCTATTACTTTAAAGGATGGAGACGAATTAATTAGTGTAAAAATAACAAAAGGCGATGATGATATAATTATTGCTTCAAATGTTGGGAGAATGGTAAGATTCAACGAAACAGAAGTTCGCCTTATGGGAAGATCTGCATCAGGAGTTAAAGGAATTGATTTGCCAGAAGAAGCAAACGTAATAGGAGCTGATATAGCAAATAAAGATCATTTAATATTAGTAGTAACAGAAAAAGGTTATGGAAAAAAGACATTAATTGATGAATATAGATTAACTCATAGAGGAAGTAAAGGAGTCAAAGCATTAAATATTACAGATAAAAACGGCTATATTGTTGCGTTTAAGTCGGTAATTGGTGATGAAGATATAATAATTACGACAAATAATGGGATAGTGATAAGAATTAGTTTGAGTAAAATATCAACATTAAAGAGGAATACTCAAGGAGTTAGATTAATATCATTAAAAGATAATCAATTAGTTACAACTGTAACAGTAACAGAGCAAGAAGAATTAGATGTGCCAGATCAAATAGAAGATTAATAAAGCAATGTTCCACGTGGAACATTGCTTTATAATATAAAAATATTATATAAATGATAT
>CAZRBE010000024.1:0-8339 GCA_964598285.1 uncultured Mycoplasma sp. | reverse complement strand
ATAATTAATTATATAAATTAATATAATTGCATTACAATGTTCCACGTGGAACATTGTTTTATAATGCCAAAGCTATTAAATAATTGACAAATTAATTAATATATTTTATATTCAATTTGTGCAACACAAAAACTAGAAATAGGTCAGGATAGGAATATAGCAGCCTTAATAGATATTTTGTGTGTGCACATTAAAAGGATATTTATGAAAGAAAAATATATAAAAGCTTTATTAAAAGAATCAAACAAAGCATTAAAAACTGGAAATATTCCTGTTGGAGCTCTAATTGTGAAAGACAATAAAATTATATCTAAAGGATTTAATAAAAAAGAAACAACAAATATTATAACAGATCATGCAGAAATAATTGCAATTAATAAGGCATGTAAAAAATTAAAAACTTGGAGATTAAATGATTGCATTTTATATACTACTTTAAAACCGTGTTCAATGTGTTTGGGTGCTATAATCGAGGCGAGAATAACAACTGTTTTTTATTTATTAGACTCAAAATATTATAAAAAATTAAAAACAATAAATAAAATTAATTTTATTAAAGAAAAATCTAATAATGAATATAAAAATATTTTAATTAAATTTTTTGATAATATAAGATAATAATGTTCCACGTGGAACATTAAAAACAATTAAACTTCAAAAAAATGTATTACAACAGCATTTATATATAACAAAATGACAAATTATTTCCCGGGAAATAATTTTTTTGAACAAAATTATTAAAAAAGTGTTAATAAATTTTTAAATATTGTATAATGAAATTGCAATATTTAAAAATTTTAGGGGGAATTAATATGAGCTATCTTGCTTTATACAGAAAATATCGTCCACAAAACTTTTCTGAAATTGTTGGACAAGAAAATATTAAAAAAATATTAATAAATTCTATTGAAAAAAATATGATTTCTCATGCATATTTGTTTTTTGGTCCGAGAGGAACCGGAAAAACAACAATGGCAAAATTAATTGCTAAATTAGTTAATTGCCCAGATAAAAAGGGAGTATTAGCATGTGAAAAATGCCCTAGCTGTATTGCTTACAACAACAAAAATCATCCAGATATAATTGAAATGGATGCGGCTTCTAATAATGGAGTTGATGAAATTAGAGAAATTAAAGATAAAATAAATTTAGTTCCTTCTCTTTCAAAATATAAAATCTATATAATTGATGAAGTTCATATGCTTTCAATTGGAGCATTTAATGCTTTACTAAAAACATTAGAAGAACCACCAGAACATGTTATTTTTATATTAGCTACAACTGAATTTTATAAAGTACCAGAAACAATTATTTCAAGATGTCAATGCTATGAATTTAATAAAATTAGTGAAAAAAATATTAAAAATAAATTGGAAGAAATAGTAGATAAAGAAAAATTTGATGTTGATATGGATGTGCTTGATTTAATCGCAAAATATTCTGATGGAGGATTGAGAGATGCAATTAATTTATTAGATGAATTAATATGTATTACTAATAAAGTGACAGTAAATGATTTTTACGATATAAAAGGATTAACCAAACGTGAAAATATTATTAAAATTGTTGATTTTATGTTAAAAAATAATGTTAATGAAATATTTAATATAATTGATGAATTAGATAATAAAGGAAAAAATTTTATTATCAGAAGAAATTATGATTTATTTAAAAGATTTATTAATTGATAATCAAAAAAACAAAAAAAATATAGAATTAGACGAATTTATATATAATTCAATTGAAATAATAAATACAACAATTGTTAATATGAAAAATAGCAATTTTCCTAAAACAATATTAGAAGTTAATTTATTAAAAATAATGAGACTATCCAATATGAAAAAAGACATTATAAAAGATGAAACTATTGTAATTGAAGAACAAAAAGAAAATAATAATGAAATTGTCAAACCTATTAATTTAATAAAAAACAAAGATATTTATGTAGAAAATGGTAAAATTAAATTTGAAGAAACGAAGATTATAGAACAAAAAATATCTGAATTAAGTGAAATTATAGAACAAAATAGAAAAATACGAATTAACAATACCTTTGCTACTGCCAATAAAGAAATTTTAGAAAATTTAAAAATTAATTGGAATAAAATATCAGAATATGCTTATATGGAAGAATATGCTTCTGTATCATCGTATTTAATTGATGGTACACTAAAAGCTGCTGGCAAAAATTATTTAATTATTTCAGTAGCATATAGTTCCGTTTTTAAAAATGCTTTAATAAATATAAAAAAAATAGAAAAATTACTAAATATTGTTATGAATGAAGACTATAAAATAGCATTTATTTTAGAATCTGAATGGGACGAATTAAAAAGAAAATATATAAATGATAAAAATGCTGGAATAATATATTCTTTGCAGGAAGAAAAAGATGAACCAAAATGCAAACAAGAAAAGAATATTGTTAATAATAAAAGTGAAATAATAAAAATAGCTGAAAATTTATTTTCAGATGATATAATAGAAATAAAATAACAAAGGAGAAATGATAACATGAATATGCAAAATTTAATGAAACAAGCGCAAGCAATGCAAAAAGAAATAACAAATTCCCAGAAAAAAATTAATGAAATGGAATTTATTGGAAAAAATGGATTGGTTACAGTAAAGTTAATGGGAAATAAGAATATAAAGGAAGTAAAAATAAAAGAAGATGGAGAAATAAAAGAAGATTTATCAATACTTGAAGATATGATTTTATTGGCATTAAACGATGCATTTGCTCAAATTGATAAAGTTACAGAAGAAAAAATGGGCAAGTATGCAAGTATGTTTCCGGGTATGATGTAAAATGTATCCTGAAGTATTAAAAAATTTGATAGAATCTTTTAAAAAATTGCCTGGAATAGGTGAAAAGACAGCAGAAAGATTATCATTTGCTGTTTTAAGCTTTTCTGATGAAGACATCAGAATTTTTAGTAATAGTATAAGTGATTTGCATAAAAAAATAACCCATTGTAAAAAATGTGGAATGTTAACCGATGAAGAATATTGCTATATTTGTAAAGATAATACTAGAAACAAAGAAGTTTTAATTGTAGTAGAAGATTCAAAGGATGTATTTCTATTTGAAAAAATAGGAAATTTTAAAGGATATTATCATGTTTTAGGAGGGTTAATTTCTCCGCTTGATGATATTGGCCCGGAAGATTTAAATATTTCTTTACTAGAAAAAAGATTAAAAGAAGATAAAGTAAAAGAAGTGATATTAGCAATAAAATCAAGTATTGAAGCTGATACAACTTCATTATATATAAAAAAAATATTAGAAAAGAATAATATTAAAGTTACAAGAATAGCAAGTGGTATTCCTATAGGAGCAGAAATGGATTATGTTGATGCTTTAACATTAGAATCAGCTTTAAAAAATAGAATGGAAGTAGACAATAATTTATAAATAGATAGCATATAATTTTTTGGAGGATGTTTTTATATGAACAAGTGGATAAATATCTTAAAAAAGTTTATAATTGCTCCATTTATTTTGTATATTTATAATTTAATTGCTCTTCCTTTAAATATAATTATTCCGATAAATATTTTTACCATTTTGATAGTAGGAATATTTGGGATACCTGGACTTTTAATATTATTAATTTTTAAAATGACTTTTTAGGAGGTGTAAGATGCTAGATGATTATGAAAAAATACAACCATTATTTTATAATTCAATGAGAAAAATAATAAAAAAAAACAAATTAAGTCATGCTTATTTAATTGAAACAAACGGAATTGAATATGGTTTTGATTTGGCATTATCTTTAGCAAAGACCTTTTTGTGCCCAAATAATTATACAAATTTAAAAAAATGTTCTAAATGTTTTATATGTTCAAACATAGAAAAAGGAAATTATCCTGATTTAAAAATAATAGAAGCAGATGGAAAAATGATAAAAAAAGAACAAGTAGTTAATTTACAAGATGAATTTAAAGTAAAACCATTATATGGAAAATATTTGATTTATATAATTAAAGATGCTAGCTTACTAAATTATAGTTCAGCGAATACAATTCTAAAATTTTTGGAAGAACCTAGTGATAACATAATTGCTATATTGTTAACAAATAGTGTTTATAATTGCATAGATACTATTGCTTCTAGATGTCAAATATTATCTTTGAAGAATTCTAAAAATGAAATAAATAAAAATATTTATATTAAAACTTGCCCATCTGATATGAATTTAGATGAATATATAAAAAATGAGAATAAAAAAATTATTGATTTTTTTTATTTATTAGAAAAAAGTAATTATGCTATAATTGCTACAAATACTCCCTATTTATTTAGAGAAAAAACAAATATTTTATTAAATGTAGGACTTTATTTATATATGGAAATTTTAAATGTTTCATTAGATAGAAATATTGTTAATTTACAAGATTATGAAGAAATAATAAAAAAAATAGCTGAAAAGCTTAAAACTAATGATATAATAAAAAAAATTGATATTATTAATCAATTTTTAGAAAATAATAAATTTAATGTTAATAAAGATTTATTTATTGATGATTTTATTATAAAATTTATTGGAGGTTAGTATGACAAAAGTAATTGGTGTGAGTTTTGAAGATTCAAATAAAATATATTATTTTTTACCTAATAATTTAGAAATTGAAAAAAATAATAAAGTAATTGTTGAAACAGAACGAGGGCAACAATTTGGATATGTTGTAACTAATTTTATTGATGTAAATGAACAAAAAATATTTTTTCCTCTTAAAAATATATTAAAAATTGCGGAACAAAAAGATGAGGAACAACATCAAAAGAATTTGAGAGATAATAGAAAAGCTATAATAGATGCTGATAGATTTATTGAAGAATTAAATTTGAACATGAAAATATTAAATGCTAGTTTTACGTTTGATAGAAAGCAATTATTATTTAATTTTTTAGCAGATGATAGAGTGGATTTTAGGGTTTTAGCAAAAAAATTAGCTGCAATATATAAAACTAGAATTGAATTAAGACAGATAGGTGTTAGGGACAAAGCACGTGAAGTTGGAGGATACGGACAATGTGGGCGTCAACTTTGTTGTTCATTATTTTTAAAAGATATGAATGCGGTTTCAATAAATATGGCAAAAAATCAAAATTTGGCATTAAATCCTCAAAAAATAAATGGTTGTTGTGGCAGATTAATGTGTTGTTTAGCATATGAAAACGATTCATATAATGAATATAAAAAAGGACTTCCAAATGTATGGGAACATATTAAAAACAATGATGTTAGTGGTAAAGTTATTTATGTTGATATGTTTGCTAAAAAATATAAAGTTGAAAATGATGATGGTACAATAGTAGAAATAGATTTAAATAAAATAAAATAATGATTGAAAGGAAAGAAAATAATGAAATTGATTGTGGGTTTGGGAAATCCAGGGAATGAATACCAAAATACAAGACATAATATAGGCTAAAATTCATAATATTAAATTAAATAAAAAAAAATTTAATGGTCTTTACCAAGAATTAAAATATAATGATGAAACAATCATTTTATTAAAACCTTTATCATATATGAATTTATCTGGAATGATTGTATTAAAGTATGTTAAATATTATAAAGTTCCCATAGAAGATATTTTGATTATAAGTGATGATTTAGATTTACCTTTTGGCAAAATCAAGTTAAAAGCAAAAGGATCATGTGGAGGACATAATGGTCTTAGAAATATTGAAGAACAACTAAAAACAACAGATTATAAAAGATTAAAAATAGGAATTTCTAATAATAAAAAATTAGCTACTAAAGATTATGTTTTAGGAAATTTAAATGAAGAAGAACAATTGATTATTAATAAAGTATTAAATGTAACTAATAGCATATTAGATGATTTTATTGATTTAAACTTTGAAAAAGTAATGAGTAAATATAATTAGGAGTGATTTTATGAACATCTTTGAAAAACTAATTAATACCAAAAATTTTAAATCAACAGGGCTATATAATTTAAATGCCTCTTTTTTTGCGTTATATTTAAATAAATTATTACAACAAGAACAACGTAGTATATTAGTCGTTACATCAAATTTATATGAAGCAAATAAAATATATGATATACTTTTAAATTATACCAATCCATTAATTTATCAAGCAGATGATATAACAACATCAGAAGCATTATCTTCATCTCCTGAATTAAAATTAGAAAGATTAAATACATTAAAAGAATTATCAGAAAATACTGCTAAAATAGTTTTAACAGATATAAATGGTTATTTAAAGAAAATACCTAGTAAAGAAACTTTTTTAAACAATATGCTAAAAATATCAGAAGGAAATAATATTAATCAGGAATTATTAATAAAAAAATTAATAGATTTTGGTTATAATAGAGAATCTTTAGTAAATAATCCGGGAGATATAGCAATTAGAGGATTTATTGTTGACGTATTTCCTATAAATAGTGATTTCCCAGTTAGAATAGAATTTTTTGGAAATAATATAGATCACATAAAAACTTTTTCTTTAGATGATCAAAGAACAATAGAAAAAATAAAAGAAATAAAAATTTATTCTTTTGCAGAGAAAAATTATGAAACAAATATTTTATCGTATCTTGATAATCCTATTGTAGTATTTAAAGATTATGAACAAATTAAAATTGCTTATCAAAGAATTTTAAATGATATAGTAGAATTTAATATTTCAAATTATAAAAAATATTTATATGATTTAAATGATATAAACTATAATGATTTTATACATTATTTTGATTTTGATAGTACAGTTGTGGGATTAAATATTAAACAAAATATTGATTTTAACGTAAAAGAAATAGAAAAATTTAACGAAAATATTGATAAAATAAATAAATATTTAATAAATAACTTGGAAACTAAAAAAACTATTATTTTATGTTTACAAATGAAGTATTTAAAAAACTTTTTAGCATCTTTAACAGTACCTTATATTTTAACGAATGAAGAAAATATTATTGAAAACAAAATAAATATAATTGATAAAAATATAACTTATGGTTTCAGTAAAGATAATTATATTTTTATAACAGAATATGAATTGTTTAATAGAACAAATGTTAAAAAATATAAAAAGTTTAATTATAAATATGCTTCTAAAATTAAAGATATAAATAAACTTGAAGTTGGAGATTATGTTGTTCATACCACTCACGGAATAGGGATTTATAATGGAATAAAAACATTGCCAAAAAATGGTTTATTAAATGATTATTTAGAAATTTGTTATGCAAAAAATGATAAATTGTATATTCCAGCTTCGAAGATAGAATTAATTAGTAAGTATTCTAGCAAAGAAGGTTATGCTCCTAAAATAAATTCTCTTAATAGTATTAGTTGGTTTAAAACAAAGGAACATGTCAAGACAAAAATTAGATATGAAGCAGAAAGATTATTAAAAGTTCAAGCAGAACGGAATTTAAAAAGAGGTTTTTCTTTTTCTAAAGATACTCCTATGCAAATAATGTTTGAAAATGAGTTTGAATATGAAACAACAAGCGATCAATTAAAAGTGGTTGAAGAAATAAAAAAAGAAATGGAAAGTATTGTTCCGATGGATCATATTTTATGTGGAGATGTGGGTTATGGAAAAACGGAAGTTGCTTTTAGAGTTATGTTTAAAGCGGTTCAAGATTCCAAACAAGTATTATATTTGTGTCCTACAACATTGCTTTCAAAACAACAATATGATAGTGCGAAAAAAAGATTTGCGGATTTTCCAGTTAATATTGAACTTTTAAATAGATTTGTTACTGACAAAAAAGCTAAACAAATTTTACAAGATTTGTCTTTAGGAAAAATAGATATTTTAATTGGCACTCATAGGATTTTAAGCAATGATGTAATTTTGAAGGATTTAGGACTTTTAGTAGTTGATGAAGAACAAAGATTTGGTGTTTCTCATAAAGAAAAAATAAAAGAAATAAAATCAAATATAGATATTTTAACTTTAACTGCAACTCCTATTCCTAGAACTTTACAAATGTCAATTTTAGGTTTAAAAAGTTTATCTTTAATTGAAACACCACCAAAAAACAGACATGCGGTACAAACTTATGTAATTTACGAAGACAACAAAATAATAAGAGACATTATATATAAAGAATTATCTAGAAATGGGCAAATTTTTATATTGTATAATAAAGTAGCAAATATAGAAGAACAATCTCGCAAGATAAAATTATTAGTTCCTGATGCTAAAGTTATTTGTGCTCACGGACAAATGCCAAAACAACAACTAGAGGATATAATGATGTCTTTTGTAGAAGGAGCATATAATGTTTTAGTTTGTACAACGATTATAGAAACAGGAATTGATATTCCGAAT
>CAZRBE010000023.1:0-10953 GCA_964598285.1 uncultured Mycoplasma sp. | reverse complement strand
GTAAAAACATAATCCCAATATTCCTTAACAAAATCCACTCTATGAAGTTTAATCTTTAATTTATCACATACAGCTTTAGCATCATTATAATCTTGTTCTTGAGTACAAATATTGTTATCTAAAGTAGGATTTCCCTTTATATCATTATTTACTAAACTATCCCAATTTCTCATAAATAATCCTATCACTTCATATCCTTGTTCAACAAGTAAAGCTGCTGCTACAGAAGAATCAACTCCACCTGATATTCCTACTACAACTTTTTTCATATTTTTTCACTTCCTAAATATCATTTATGATTATATACTAATTATTTAAAAAAGTCCAAAATTTTATCATTAAAGGATTAATAAACGTTTCAAACAAACTACATATTATAGTTATAATAAAAGAAACAAGTAATATTTTGTAGTACTTTTTTATTTCTTCTTTAAATACTATTTCTTCTTTAAGAAATATTCCTTTTATTAATTTATAACTAAATAAGCAAGAAAAAAAAGTTAAAATAAAAATCAATAATAGATATACTACCTTACTAGGAAATAAATATAATAAACTACCAATAATACCTTTATAACTATAAGATGATATTATAGAAGCAATTGAAAATCCAATAGAAAAACCTTCTAAAAAATATAAAAATAAATTTATAAAACACCCTATTACACTAATACCTAAAATCCAAAAAATTAGTAATGTAAAGATATTATTTTTTAAACTATCAATTAATATTTTAAAATAATCATAATTATCAGCTAGAGTAAAATAAGAATTTATATTTTCTTTTAAAATATCTTTATCAGATGAATTAAGATATAAAAAAAATCCTATTCCAGAAATAATACTTATTAATAATAAAGATATTAAAAAAATAAAAAAACTTTTTTTAGTAAGGAAATTAATATTTAATTTTTTTCTATTATGGTTTTTTAAAATCATTTTCATATAATATCACCTATTTAATAATATAAATTTTATCTGTTTTTATGTAATATTAATTTTGACAATAAATGATATGTTTGCTATAATTTAATAGTTGGAGGATTAAACATTTATGAATAAAAAATTCCAAAAGATTGTTATTATATTACTCACTATTATTATGGTTGGTTCTATAGCAGCAAGTATTATAATTTATTTCTTATAAAATCATAAATATGATTTTTTTTTTTGGAGATAATAATATTGGTGATATTATATGGATTTATTTTTATTATGTTTAAAAGTATTTATTGTTAGAATTATTGATGTTTCTTTAGGTACTTTTAGAACAATGCAAATGGTAAAAGGAAAAGCTTTATTTTCTACTATAATAGGTTTTTTTGAGGTATTAATTTGGTTTTTAGTGGTAAAAGAAGCAATAAATACTGCTAATACTAGTATTTTTATTGCCCTTTCTTATGCTGGTGGATTTGCTACTGGAACTTATTTAGGAATGTATATATCAGATAAATATATAGCAGAACTTTTATCAATTGAAATTATTACGGAAAAATATGAATTATTAATAAAAGAACTAAGAAAAAATGGTTATGCTGTTACAGCAATTGAAGTAGCAAATGAAAGTAAAAATAAAAAATATATGTTATTTTTATCTATTAATAGTTATAGTTATAATAAATTTAATAAAATTTTAAAGGAAATTGATAAAAATGCTTTTTTAGTCATTAATGAGAGTAAATATACAAGAAATGGATATTATATGAATAGTAATAAATAGTAAATTAAATGTAAAATAATTGCACATAAATAAGATTTTTTGTATAATATATTTTATAAAGTTAAAAATACATGGAGGAAATATTTTTAATTAGCGCCAGAACCAGTTTGGTTGACGAGGATAGTAGTTATCGAAATATTCGGCGGATGCTACTACGGTTAGTATAATCGATAAATATATTTAAAAAGTAAAATTAAAATTACAACAGAAAATATATTGATACACATAATAATAGTAAAAGGAGAAATTTTTATGTGCGGAATTATAGGTTATGTAGGTAAAGATAATAAATCTTTAGCTGTTTTAATTGACGGATTAGAGTATTTGCAATATAGAGGATATGATTCTTCAGGGGTTGCATTTATTTCTAATAATAAACTAAATATTATTAAATCATTAGGGAAAATAAATAATTTAAAAGAAAAAATCGACTTTAATATAAAATCAAATGTTGGAATTGGACATACAAGATGGGCTACTCATGGGAAACCTTCTATAGAAAATGCTCATCCTCATAATTGTGGTAAAATTACAATTATTCATAATGGTATTATTGAAAACTATAACGACTTAAAAGAAAATACTAAAAAGAATAAATTTTTATCGGAAACTGATACAGAAGTTGCTTGTACTTTATTAAATGATCTATATAATAAAAATAATGATATAATAAAAACTATTTGTGAATTTGAAAAAAAAGTTATTGGTGCTTATGCTATCGGTATGATTGTAGAAGATATAAAAGATACTATTTTTGCAATCAAAAAGAATAGTCCATTAATTATTGGAATATCGAATAATGAAAACTATATTGCTAGTGATATTTCGGCAATACACAAATATACTAATAAATATATTATTTTAGATGATGGAGATTTTGCTAAATTGACTAGTAATAATATAACAATTTATAATAAAGATGGCCAAGAAATAAAAAAAGAAATAAAACTATTTAAAAATGATTTAGATCAAGCTAGTAAAAATGGTTTTGACCATTTTATGTTAAAGGAAATTAATGAAGAACCAGAAGTAATTAAAAATATTTTAAAGAAATATTTAATTGAAGATAAAATAGATTTTTCAAAATATTTTATTAATTCTAAAAAATATAATAAAATTTGTATTATTGCTTGTGGTAGTGCAGTTCATGCTGGACTAATTGGCAAAAATTTAATTGAAAAATATGTTAATATTCCAGTTGAAGTTGATATAGCAAGCGAATTTAGATATAAAAAAACATTTCTTTCTTCTAATACTTTAGTTATCGCAATATCTCAGTCAGGAGAAACTGCTGATACTTTAGAAGCTTTAAAATTAGCTAAAGAAAAAGGATGTGATAGTTTAGGAATAATAAATGTAGTAGATAGTTCTATATCAAGAATATGTGATAATGTTATATATATTGAAGCTGGTTCAGAAATTGCAGTTGCTACTACTAAAGCATATTTAGCACAAGTATTAATTTTATCTCTTATTGCCTTATATTTATCTTATAAAAATAATTTAACAACAGAAATAGAATATAAACAAATAATTAAAGATTTAAAAGAGTTACCAATTGTTGTTCAAAGCATTATAGAAAAAAAAGACTATAAAAATATTGCTAAAAAAATTTATAAATTTAATGATATATTCTTTATTGGCAGGCAAATAGATTATGCTTTATGTATGGAAGGATCATTAAAGTTAAAAGAAATATCTTATATTCATAGTGAAGCTTATGCTGCTGGTGAATTAAAACATGGAACTATTTCTTTAATTGATAAAAATACTCCCGTTTTTGCCATTGTTACTGATAAAAATATTGCTTCTAAAACAATAAGTAATATTAAGGAAGTAGAATCCAGAGGAGGATATATTATATTAATTACTAATAGTTTATTAAATGAAAAACAAAAATATTATTCTAAAAAAATAATTATACCAAGTATTTGTGATTTATTACAATCTATTGTAGCTGTTATACCACTTCAGTTAATTGCTTATGAAACAGCTAAGTTAAAGGGTTGTGATATTGATAAACCAAAAAATTTAGCTAAATCTGTTACAGTTGAATAAAAAGACCAAAAATGGTCTTTTTTTAATCTTCTATTTCTTTTAACATGGCTGATATGAATATACCAAATCCTGTCGTTGAATCATCACTTACAACATGTGTAACTGCCCCAATTAATTTATTATTTTGAATAATTGGAGATCCACTCATACCCTGAACAATTCCTCCGGTTTTTTCTAATAATGTTTTATCTGTTACTTTAAATAAAATGTTTTTTGTTTCATTTGTAGGATATATTTTTATTATTTCAATTGTAAAAGTTTCTATTTTTTTACCATTAATTACAGTTTTAATATAAGCTTCACCTAGTTCAATTTCTTCATCTTTTGCTACTAATATTAAATCATTATTATTGATTTTTTCTGTATATTTTCCATATATCCCTGTTAAGTTATTCTTTTCTATAATACCATATTCAGTATTGATATCATAATTAGCATTTTTTTCTCCAGGACTTGATCTAGTTGATTTTGTAATACTAGTAATTGTTGATTTAAATATTAATCCATTTTTTATTTCAAATCTTTGACCTGTTGTTTTTTCAATTATTTCGTGTCCTAAAGCTGCAAATTGCAGTGTTGTTGGATCAATAAATGTTAAAGTACCAATTCCTATTATAGAATCTTTTACATATAATCCAGTTTTATATACATTATCTTTATCTTTATAAAGCTTTAATTCTGTATTATATGTTTTATTATTTCTTATGTATGTTAGAGTAATAATTTCATTATCAACTTTTGTTGCATTAGTTAGATCAGTTATTCTATCAATAACAGTATCATCTATCTTAATGATAATATCCCCTATTTTTAAATTGGCATCTTTACCTGGAGAAATACCAGAAATCGAGTAAAATCCGACAATTAAAACACCTTTGCTGTTAATTTCAATACCTAAATTTTGTCCCCCTAAAATAACTTTATTTGTATAAGCAAGGACCATATTTGGTATACTAAATATAGATATAAGAAATAGAATGATTAGTAGTTTGTTTGAAAATTTTTTAAAAAACATCTTACCAACTCCTTACAAACTACATTATTAGTATTAATAAGTTTTAGAATATTATAGCAATAAAAAATTACCAATTTAGGTAATTAATTTACTTATATAATTCTTTGAAATCTAAAGTGGAACAATTTTTTAAAGGTAATTTTATAGGCTTGTTTTCCTTTGCTGAAAGATATATTGCTAAAACTAATTCTAATGCTCTTTTTCCAGCATAAGCATCAACTAATGGATTAGTATTAGTTTTTACGGCATTAATCATATCTGCATATAATGGAGTATGTCCTAACCCATAAACATTTTTATGAACTTCTTGATATTCATTTATTACTTGTTGTTCATCTTCTCCATCCTCAAATTTCCATACTTCTATTTTATTTACTGAAGATCCACCTGCTTTAGCAGTACCTTTGCTTCCAAATAAATATAAAGTTTCTTCTAAATTTTTTGGGTAAATATCAGTAGTTCCTTCAACAATTCCATATGATCCATTTTTAAATTTAATAAGTGCTAAACCCATATCTTCACATTCAAGATAATCATGGTTTAGCTGATCAGTCATTGCCATAACTTCATCAACTTCATCACCCATCATCCATCTTAACAAATCAATATTATGAATGCATTGATTCATTAAACATCCACCATCTTGATCCCAAGTTCCTCTCCATGGTGCTTGATCATAATAATCTTTTTCTCTATTCCATCTAATATGAGCAGTACCATAAAACATTTTTCCAAATTTACCCGTTTCAACTGCTTCTCTTATTTTCTTAATTGATTTATTAAATCTATTTTGATGATTTGCACATACTTTTACATTATTTTTTTCTGCGGCTTCAATTATTGCATCTGCATCACTAAGAGACAATGCAATTGGTTTTTCAATTATTACATTACATCCAGCATTTATGCAATCAATAGCTATTTGAGCATGTTTACCACTTTCTGTAGCAATTGCTACAAGATCGATTTTTTCATTTTTAAGCATTTCTTTATAATCGATATATTCTTTTACATTTAAAGTTTCAGTACTAAACATTTCCTTTTTTTCTTTTATTTTTTGTTGATCAATATCACAAAATGCTACTAATTCAAGATTGTTATTAATTGCAGCACTTATATGATTTGGGGATATTCTTCCACATCCAATTAAAGCATATTTCATATATTACTTCTCCTTTATTTTCTTATTACAGTTATTATTATAATATATTTTCATTGATAATGCAATTAAGATATATTGAAAATAAGCACCAAACATAAAATCCCCTTCAAAATTTGATATTAATAAAATAGCAAATAATAATATAGAGGCGATCTTTGAATTAGTTGATTTATAGATGTATCTAAATATTATTATTAATATAGTCAAAAAAGATATAAAACCAATTAGTCCAGTAGTTGATAATAAAAGAATATAAAAATTATGAGGAAGACCTGCAGTCATATATGTAATACCATCTGTTAAAAATTTTTCATTCATAATTTTATGGTAATTAAAATAACCACATCCAATTGCTTTATTTTCGTCATATATTTTTAAAGCATATGTTTTAAATGTTGTTCTTGTACTACTTGAAGAATAATCTTGTTCCTCATTTGAACCAATTTTATTTAATAATATGTCATTACTAGTTAAATCTTCTGTAATTACAATAGCATCTACTACATCATATATAGGATCAGTTATATTAGTATTAAATTTTGAATCGAATTGATAAGTTAAAGATAAATACAAATAATTATTATATGGCAAATAAAAGGAAGAAAATACTAGACAAATAATTATAATAATATTATAGATTTTTTCTTTTTTCCCTTTTAAAAATAAACTATATATTATAAATATTAAAATTATTATAGCCGTTAAAAAATATATAAACCTGCCATATGTTAAGCAAATTGATACAAAAATAAAAGCTACTAAAGTCCATTTTAAATATTTATTAATTCTTTTGTTAAATAAAAAATATATAAAATTAAATAATAAAAACAAAGCATATCCATTTGGATTAGTAAAAAAGCTTTGAATTCTTCCTGTTTTATTATTTAAAACATGCATCCCTGCTGATGATAAATTAAAATTTAAAATATAGTTTATAAAGCCATAAACTATAGCTATTACTAAAATTATTATTAAAGTCTTTTCTATTAATAAAAAAGACTTTTTATCAAATTTGAATTCACTAATCATGAAAAACATAATTAATGGAGTAATTACAATTATTAAAAATCTTAAATTGTATATTGAAATAATAGGATTAAAAGAAAATCCATTGAGTAAAAATAATTGTAAAATATTTAATAAGATAAAAATTAAAAAGAAAGCAAATAATATTTTTTTAGTTTTAAAAAATATAACCAAGTTTTTAATATTAACAATTATAAATATTCCAATTAATATAAAATCAAAATTAAAATCAATATAATCTAAAAAAACATTATAAATCATGATTGATATTAATAATATAGTATTGATTAATTGAATATTCTTATTTATCCAATTCATTTATATACTCCTTAAACTTTAACATTTTTTTATTGTAATCTAAATGTTCTTCAGCAAATTTTCTAATTCTCTTAGTGTTTTCTTCCACATTTAAGTAAAAATTTTCAACGAATTGTATAATTGTATTTAAATCAATTTCACTATCATTATTAGGTACTTGTAAATATAATCCATTATTTTCTTCTATAGATATATCATCATCAATTTCCGAAAAAACAATAGGTATACCACGAGAAAAATACTCTCTATTTTTTAAAACACTTCCATAATTAATTTTTTTCTTGTATCCTCCTAAACATCCAATTGCAATATGAGCATCATCAAAATACTTATTTAATTCATCTTTTGTCTTATAACCCAATAAATTTATTATTATATTATTTTTTTTCACACTATTTATAAGTGGTGACAAATAATCGTCATCTTGATTTATCAAACCGCATATATTAAATATAATATTTTTTTCACCATTATAATTTTTTAGAGCATTAATTATTCTTTCAATGCCATGCCAATATCTAATATTTCCGACAAAAATCATATTAAGATTAAGATTATCATAATTGGGAATACTACGAATTTTAAAAGAATTTACATCAATTCCATTTGGAATTAATAAACCTTTTTTGTGATATAGCTGATATTGATAATCATATATTTCTTTACTAACACTCACAAATCCTATTGCATATTTTCTAACAATCTTATCAAATAATTTTGAAAATAATACTTTTTTCTTTTGATTATTTGCTTTATACTCTTCAATTTCAATTGAATTATGTTCAAAAATAATTTTATTTTTGAACTTTTTTATAAACTTTAAAAATCCCGGGTATAACGGGTTCATTCTTACATAAATATAATCAAAATTTTTGCTTTCTTTAATGCATGTTTTTTTATATTCTTCAAATATTTTTTTTATTATAATATAATTTTTTATAAAACTATTTTCCTTAGTAAAATAATCAAGAGTTATAAATTTAATATAAGGAATATTTTTAAATAATTGTATATCATTTTCTTGCTCCTTTTTTATAAAAATATATGTTTTATAATGAAATCCTAATTCATGCATAGCAATTGATTGATTATATACTTTTTCTATTATGCCTGAAGATTTTTTTATATCACCAAAATGAACTAAAAAAATAAGTTTTTTCATATTATACCTCACTTAAAAGATCTATTTCTTTTTGAATAGTATTCTTATATGAACAAATATTTCCTATATAATTTGAACCAATACTACTCTTTTTTAGAAATTCTTTAGGGTTCTTATCAATTTGTTTAAACGCTTTAATAAAGTCTTCTACTGTATTAACTAAATATGTTGTATCAGCAGGGCTAAATTCACTTATAGCTTCGATATTTGAAGCTACGGAAACTAATCCACTAGCCATGGCTTCACATCGTGATACTCCTTGTGAATCTCCTCTTTTTGGATATAAGAAAATTCCATTTTGATCATGTAATTGTTTTATTTCATCGTAATTTAAATTTTTTTTAATTATTGAAACATTATCAAAATTTACTAAATCTTTTGTATAATCATCAAATAGAATTCCTTGACCATAAATTGTAAAATTAAATTTTTTAAAAATTTTAGAATTAGAAAATGAAAGAATTATATCCCTTGCAATATCACCACCATAAATATCACTGCTATAATTATTTATTGATAAAATATTATATCTTATATTTTCTTGCTTTTTTTGATATTTGAATATTTGTTCATTTATATAATTTGGTATTACAAAAGCATTATTATATTTAATATTCAAATCTTCTTCTGATGTATTTTTGAGCCATTTAGAAACAAAAACAAAAGTTGAATTATATTTTTTATTAATTAGTTTAATTAATATTTCTTTATATTTATAATAAAAAATAAATAACATATATTTAAAAAGAAATCTTGGATTTTTTAGTTTTTCTTTACTGTAATTAATTTTAGATAGTCTTCTTTTATAACTAATACAATCAGAACCATGAAACCATATATATATTTTTTTATCTTTCATATGTTTTTTAATAAATCTAGCATTTGATAGCGATAAAAAATGAAAAACAAAACGATCAAACTTATTTTTATTAATATACTGTCTTAAATTCTTTTCATTTCCTCCAGTTACAAATATATTTCCAAAAGTATAAGATCTTTCAAAATTATTATTAAAGCAAAATACAACTACATCAAACTTTTTTTTATATTCTTTTGCTCTATCATGCACAAATTGATAAGCACTGCTATTTTCATTAGGATAATTTGGTACTATTAGTAATATTTTCATTTTTATGTCTCCTTAATTTTAATAAATTTAAGCATCTATAAATAAAATCCTTAAAATGATTATTTGTAAAATAATAAATCATTCCAATAATTATTGAAATACAAACAAAAAATATAAAAGAAATCAATAACCAATTAATAAGATTATTATTATATAAAGCTGTTATTTTTAAAAATTTAGATAATACAATTATTATAGTCATTAAAAACAATGATTTAATAATTTCTTTATAATAATCAAATTGTTTAAATTCGTTAAAAGATCCTTGGTACATTTTTCTTAAAACTAATGGCAATTGAAAAATTAATATAGAAATAACTGTAGCTATTATTAAACCACCTATTTGATATTTTTGAATTAAAATTATTGACAATACAATATTAACAATTGTGGCTATAAAACTATAATATTTTGTTTCTTTGAAAAGTCCTAATGATGAAATTGCTATATTGATTGGAATAGCTATTATTTTTGTATATATTAAAAGTGTAAATGCAATAATACTAAATAAATTTAACACATAAATAGGATTTTTTATCCAATAATTTATAAAAGGAATTATTGAAACAAAGAAAGTAGAACTTATTATAACTGACAAAAAGGAAGCAAAAGATAAATATTCTAAATAAACATTATAACTCCTTAAATCAACTTTTTCATTTTGAGAAAATAAATTTCCAAAACTATGCGTAGTTGATCTTAAAAAAGCTCCTGTAATAGAATTTAAATAATTAACTATATAGATATATGACGAGTAAATACTAACATAAGTTAATCCTTTAAATATTGATAACACAATTTGATCACTACTATTATTAATAGAACTTCCAATGTTATGAATGAAAACATCTTTTGATAGTTTTATTGCTTCCTTATCAATTTCTTTTGTCTTTCTTATATATGAATACTTTTTATTACAAATTAATTGTAATAAAAATCCTTTAATAAATATAAATGGGTATGAAATTAGGATATATTGAACTAATGTTATATTTTTTGTTAATGCAATAACAAGAACAATATCGTAAATAATAGTTGAAGTATTAAAAACTAAATTAATAATATATTGTTTTTGATCGGCAAGTAAAAGAATATGATATTTTTTATACCAAATATATTCTATAGCATATGGTAATCCTGCCAAAAAGAATAGTAAATATAAATAGCTATTTTCAAATGTTGTATCTTTTATAATATATGGAATTACAAACATAAAAACTAATAAAAAAGCAATTATACCAACACCTATTTTATTAAAAAAATAAGTAGCGGTATTAATTAATTTTGAAATTTGTTCTTCATTTTTTGTTGAAAAAGGTTTATATAATTTATATATAAGTGCTCCCCCTAAGCCAAGTTCAGC
>CAZRBE010000022.1:0-11598 GCA_964598285.1 uncultured Mycoplasma sp. | reverse complement strand
TGTTATCTAATTTTTTACCAATATATGATGCTTTTGTTATAGATTTAATAAATAAAAACAATATGATTATAATTGGAAAATGCAATATGGATGAATTTGCTATGGGATCTTCTAATAGAACAAGTTATTATGGACCTGTGTTAAATCCTTATGATAAGACTTTAGTTTCAGGAGGTTCTTCTGGTGGTAGCGCTGTTGCTGTAGCTGCTCACATTGTTCCTTTTTCATTAGGAAGTGATACTGGAGGATCAATTAGACAGCCTGCAAGTTTTTGTGGTATTGTAGGGATGAAACCCACATATGGAAGAATATCTCGTTATGGATTAATTGCTTTTTCATCTTCATTAGATCAAATAGGAGTTATGTCTTCTAATGTCTATGATAATGCAATACTTTTAAATGCTTTATGTGTAAAAGATGATAGAGATTTGACAAATATTAATAGTCCTGATGATTTTACAAAATTTATAGGTCAATCAATAACAGGAATGAAAATAGCTATTCCTAAATTTTATATAAGTGAACTTATAAATAAAGAAATACTAAAGTCACTAGAAATAGTATTGTCTTTATTAAAGAAAAGTGGAGTAACAATTGATATTATAGATATTCCTTTTATTGATAAAGCTGTTCCTTTATATCAAATAATTGCTTTAGGAGAAGCAAGCAGTAATTTAGCACGTTTTGATGGAATAAAATATGGTTATAGTCATAAAGAAAGTAAAAATATTTTAGATTTATATGAAAAAACTAGAAGTGAAGGGTTTGGAGCAGAAGTTAAAAGAAGAATTATGATTGGATCCTATCTTTTAAGTGGACCTAATGCTATAACTTACTATAATAAAGCTTTAAAAATAAGAAAGAGTTTGTCTTTAGAATTTAATAAAGTTTTTTCCAATTATGATTTAATTATTGGGCCTACTACTACTACTTTACCTTATAAATTAGATAAATATATTGATGATCCAAACAAAAGCTTTATGGATGATATTTTAACAATTCCAGTAAATATGGCAGGTCTTCCAAGCATGTCTTTGCCAATTGGTTTTTCTTCTTCTAAACTGCCAATTGGTATGCAAATTATTGGAGATAAGTGGAATGAACAAACTATTTATAAGTTAGCATCATTTATTGAAAAAAAATTAAGTGAGGAGGATTTTTATGAATAATAAATATGTTCCTACGATAGGAATTGAAGTTCATGTTGAAGTTTTAACTAAAACAAAAATATTTTCTAGATCTTTAAATCATTATGAAGATAGTGTTAATAAAAATATTAATGAAATTGATTTAGGTTATCCAGGAGTTCTTCCAAGAGTTAATAATGAAGTCATTCATAAGGCTTTACTTGCAACTCTTGCCTTAAATTGTTCTATTAATAAAAAAATGTATTTTGATAGAAAAAATTATTATTATCCAGATTTACCAAAAGGATATCAAATTACTCAAAGTAGGACTCCAATTGGTTATGATGGCTTTTTAAATATTACTATTGAAGATGAAGAAAAATCTATTGGAATAGAAGAAATGCACATAGAAGAAGATACTTGTAAAAGTATTCATATAAATTCTAAAACTTTACTTAATTATAATAGAAGTGGAATTCCCTTAATAGAAATAGTATCAAAACCAGTAATTAAAAGTAGTATAGAGGCAATGAAGTATTTAGATAGTTTAAAAGAATTATTGCTTTACTTAGGAGTTAGTGACTGTAAGATAGAAGAAGGATCAATGCGAGCTGATGTCAATGTTTCAATAAGTAAAGATGATACTTTAGGTACAAAATGTGAAATAAAAAATATTGGTTCTATTTCAAATGTCGGTTTAGCCATAGAACAAGAAATAAAAAGACAAACTAAAATACTAGAATCTGGCAAAAAATTAGAACAAGAAACCAGGAGATTTGATTCAAAAACTAATGATACTATTTTAATGAGAAAAAAAGAAGTGGGCAATGAATATCGCTATATTCCAGAACCTGATATTCCAAATATTATAATTGATGACTTTTATATAACAGAGGTAAAAAAAGAATTAAAAATGTTACCTAATGAAAGAAGAAATATATATAAAGAAAAAGGAATATCAAATATTAATATAGATAAATTAATAAATAATAAAGATTTATCAGATTTTTTAAATAAATTTATTAATGAAGATATTGACTTTAAAATAGCAAGTAATATTTTACTTGGTGATATATCATTTTATTTAAATAAAAATAAAATCAATATTAATAATACTTTTTTAGAAAGAAAGTTTGTAGACTTGGTAAATAAATTAGCTAATAATTCTATATCTTCTAAAATATTTAAAGATGTTTTAAATGATATTATGGAAAAAAATATAACATTAGAGGAAATATTTTCTAATGCAGGAATATCTTTAGTAAATAATGAGGAAGAATTAATTACTATTATAGAAAAAATCTTAGAAAATAATAAAGACTCAGTAGAATCATACAAAAATGGCAAAGATAATGTGTTTAAATATTTGATGGGAATGATTATGAAAGAGACTAAAGGCAATGCTAATCCTGTAATTGTAAATAAATTATTAAAAGATTTACTGTCAAAAAATGTAAATTGATTATTATTTTTAGATAATGTATAATAATTTTTAGTATAAGAGGAGTGGTCAAATATGATGAAGAAAGTACTTAAAGATTTAAAAAATAATAAATATACAACAATTTGCTTGATTTTATTTGTTATTTTAATAATAGCTGGATTTATTAGTTACAAAATATTTTTTCCTAGCAATGGAAAACCTTTGTATGGTAATCGTTTAGATGGCATAGAGGAAGTTTCCTTAGATAATGAACAATTAAATGAAATAAAAAATACATTAAAAGAACAAAAAATAGTAACTGATGTAGAAACTGATATTAAAGGAAGAATTATAAATATAATTATTACTGTTAAAGAAGATACTAAACTTGTTGATGCTAAAAAATTAACTAGTATTTTTATGACAAAGATAGAAGAAAAACAAAAAAAATATTTTGATATTCAAGTGTTTTTGAAAAATGAAAAAGAGAATATAGATGGTTACCCAACAATAGGATATATGGGAAAAGATGAAACGGAATTTAAATATTCATCTGCTACATACGAAACAGAAGATTAGGAGTAATTTATATGAGATTTAAGAAAACTAAAAAGAAATTAACCAATACAATTCTAAAAGTTATTATTATTTTAGTAGCTATTACTATTGCGGGAGTTGGTATTTATTATTTTTTAACAGCAGAAGATGAAGATAATGGTTTAACCTTATTAGAAAAGCAATGGATAGAAAGCAATAAGTCTACTTTAGTAGATATTAATGTTCCAAACAATATAAATATTTATGCTAATTCGGGGCATGGAGTTTTATTTGATTTTTTAAGTTATGTTACAGATGAAACGTCTTTAGCATTCAATAAAATACCATATGTTTACCCTAGCAAAACTGTTGATGGGTTATCAATTGCTATATTAAAAAATAATGATACCATTAGAGACACAGATTTGTTAATTTTTGAAGATAATTATGTGGTTTCAAGTTTGTCTAATGATTATATTGAAACACTTTCTGATATGAATAATTCATCTATTGGAATATTAGAGGAGGATAGTAGTATTATTCCATCTAATTTTTCTAATAGTAATATTAATTTTAAAAAATATTCTGATATTGACAATTTAATAAAAGCATTAAATGATAAACAAGTAAGTTATATTATATTGCCTAGATATGTTTATTTAAGTGATATATTGAAGAGTAATATTTATATTAATTATACTATTGAAAATTTATCTAATAAATTTGTTTTAAGATTAGGATCATCTGAAAAAATTAATGTTATATTAACTAAGCTATTAAATAATTGGTTAAAAAATAGTTATAGAGATAGTTTTGAAAAATATTTAGTTGATTTTTATATTGAAAAAACATCTTTAACAGACTTGGAAAAATCAACTCTTAGTAATAGAGTTTATAAATATGGATATGTAACTGATTCTGCTTATAGTTTTTCACAAAATAATCATTTATATGGAATTGCTGGGGAGTATATAAATACCTTATCAACAATGGCGGGTATGGAATTTGAATATATTTCATATTCTAGTGTTTCAGGATTAAAAAAAGATTTAAATGATAATAAATTAGATATAGCTTATATTGATTTTTCATATGATAATGAAGCATATTTGAAAACTAATTCAGTTTTTGTAGAAAAATTTTCAGTTTTAGGAAAAAATTATAAATCAATTAGCAATAAAAATGGTTTAAATAATACTAAGATGTTTGTTAAATCAAATAACTATTTAAAAGATTATTTGACTAATAATATTAATGGTAATATAAATACTATTAAAAATTATACAGCTAATATTAGTGATGATGGCTTATTAGTTATTGATGAAAATGAATACTATGCTTTAAAAAACACATCTTTATTAGACTATAAATATTTATTTAGTGATACTTTCGAAGGTAATTATACTTTCCTTGTAAAGTCTAATAATGAAGTTCTGTATAATCTTACTAATTTCACTTTAAATAATTCTAATTATAATGCATATAAAACTATGGCAATTAATAATTTATTAAGTATTTCTACAAATGAAAATAATTTTAAGGGCATATATATGATAATTGTTGCTATAATTTTATTGCCAATTTTTGTTGTTTTATTAAGTATTATAATAATTAAAAACACTAAAAAATTAAAAATTAGTAAAAAAGAAAATATGTTAAAATATAATGATATTCTTACTAATTTAAAAAATAGAAATTATTTAAATGACAATATAGAAAAATGGGATAATACTAAGATATTTCCTAGAACTATTGTGATTATTGATTTAAATAATTTAAAATATGTTAATGATAATTATGGACATGAAGAGGGGAATGAACTTATTAAAAAAGCTGCTGCTGTTTTAATTAATACTCAGCTTGAAAAAAGTGATATTATCCGTACTGATGGTAATGAATACTTGATTTATTTAATTGGTTATAGCAAAACTCAAATAAATACATATTTATCAAAACTTGCTAAAGAATTTGAGAGATTGCCTTATGGTTTTGGAGCTGCTATGGGCTATAGTGTAATAGATGATGAAATAAAAACAATAGATGATGCAATAAATGAAGCAACAATAGAAATGCGTATTGATAAAGAAAAAAATTATAGATAATATGAAAACAAAAATCAAAAATGTTTTAAAAAATTTTATTAATATTTTATTGCAACCTGAAATGCAAGTATTACCTGGGCAATTGGCTTATTATATTATAATGTCTTTTATTCCAATACTTGCTATTTGTACTATTGTTGTATCATATTTTGTTTCTAATTTTAATTTTTCATCTATAATTTATAGTTATTTACCAGATGCTATAGCAGATATAATAATACCATTTATAACTACTAATCAAAATGTTAGTATTTGGCTTTTATTTTTATGTTACTTATTTGTTGCAACAACTGGACCAAGATCAATTATTAACACTTCTAATTCCTTATATAAAATAGATAACCCAAACTATTTATCAGTATTTTTAAAATCATTTTTAATGACTTTGGTTTTGATTATATTATTGATATTTATGATATTTATTCCTATATTTGGTAATACAATAATTAATTTAATATCAAAATATATAAATATTTCTAGTTATTTAGGAATAATAAAATTATTAAAATTTATTATGTCATTTATATTTATTTATTTTTCTGTTAAAATATTGTATTCTTTAGCACCATCACGTACAATAAAAAGTAAAACTACAACAATAGGGGCAATATGGACAACTACAAGTTGGATTGTCGCTACAGAATTATTTGCTTTTTATATTACTAAAATTGCTAAATATGATTTATTATATGGAAACTTTGCTAATATATTAATGTTGTTTATTTGGGTTTATCTATTATCTTATTTATTTGTAATTGGTATGGCTATCAATATAAATAGCTATAATGTTTTAAAAACGGAAAAATTGGAAGTGAAGCCATGAAAAAAATAAAAGATATTATTTCAAATTTTTTTTCAAATACTAAAATTATGATAAAAAATAATAAAATTTTATTTATATATATCATAGGTAATGTTTTAAATGGAACAATTTTAAGATTTATAACTGTAAAAAATTATTTTTCTATTTCTCCTATTTTAGCAGATTTGTTTGTTTCATGTTTTTTTGCAGGAATATATTTTTTAATAAAAGATAAAAATAAAATAAAATATTTAATAATTTTATCTTTTCTTTCTTCCTTTATTTGTATTGCTAATATCATTTATTATCATTATTATAACAGTTTTATTTCTATAACTTTTATATCTTTTGCTCTAACTAATTATGAAACAGGGGATTCTAATGTTGTAGGAGATTTATTACAATTTAAGTTTTTTATTTTATTATATTTTCCTATTTTACTTATTTGTTTAAATAAATATTTTCATAAAACCAATAAATTTAATTTTGATTCATTTAATTATAAAAAATATTGTAAATTAATTTATAAGTGGAGTTTAATAATTTTAATATTATTTTTATCAAGTTTAAAATTGATAGATTATGCTAGATTCTATAATCAGTGGAATAGAGAATACTTAGTAACTAGATTTGGAGTTTATTTGTATCAATTAAATGATATTATAAAAAGTGTTGAACCTAAGGTTTATTCATTATTAGGATCAGATAGAGCAGTAAAATCTATTGATGAATATTATGAAGAAAATACCATAACTGATAATTTTAATGATTATACAAATATTTTTGAAGGAAAAAATGTTATTGCTATTCACGCAGAAAGTATTCAAAATATAGTTTTAGGATTAGAATTTAATGGAGTAAGTGTTACTCCAAATATAAAAAAAATAGCTGAAGAAGGAATTTATTTTAATAATTTTTATTCCCAAGTAAGTGTAGGAACTTCTAGTGATACAGAGTTTACTGTTGCTACTTCATTAATGCCTGTTAAAAGTGGAACGGCATTTGTTAATTATGCCGATAAAGATTATGTGTCATTGTATAAATTGTTAAAGGAAAAGGGATATTATATATTTTCTATGCATGCTAATACTGGTGATTTTTGGAATAGAAATATAATGTATAAAAATATAGGTTATGATTATTTTTATGATAAAAATTCCTTTATAATAGATGAAGAAATTGGTTTTGGTTTAAGTGACAAATCATTTTTAACTCAAGCATCTAAAATTATTGAAGAAATTTCTAGTACAAAAGATAAATTTTATGGTACAATAATTACGTTAAGTAATCATACTCCATTTGCTAACACAGATATGTATGGGGAATATGATGTTAGTATGACAATTGATGGCATTACTTATCCTTATCTTGAAGGTACAAAACTTGGGAATTATTTTAAATCAGTTCATTATGCTGATAAACAAATAGGAATGTTTATTGATTTATTGGATAAAAAAAATTTACTTGATGATACAGTTATTGTTCTTTATGGAGATCATGATGCCAGAATTTCAGTTAGTGAATGGGATTTATTATATAATTATGATTACACAACAAATAGTGTATTGGAAGAAACCGATTCAAAGTATCAAAACTTAGATTATTATTGGTATGAAATTAATCGTAAAGTTCCTTTTATAATTTGGTCAAAAGATCAAAACTTTCAAAAAAATTATAGTCAAGTAATAACTAAAGTAGCAGGAATGATTGATGTTTCTCCAACACTAGCTAATATGCTTGGTGTTTATAACAAATATGCTTTAGGAGAAGATTTGTTTTCTAATATGGCAAAAGAAAATATTGTAGCTTTTCCAAATGGTAATTTTATAACAGATACCGTCTATTATAATGATAGCAAAAATGAATACAAATTATTAAAAGATGTACCTCTGTCAGAAAATTATATTGCCGATTGTAAAGAATATTCAGAAAGGATACTTAATGTTTCTAATGATATTGTAGTGTACAATTACTTTAATCAGAAATTATATGCTTCAAAATACAATGACGAAACAAAAGTTAGTAAGGAAAAATGAAATTAAAAAAAAGTGTTAAAAAGAATTTTAAAATAGTTATTATTATTTTTATTGTTTTAGTAATGTTAGTTATTGGATATTTTGCATATAAAAGATTTTTTACTGGCAATAATACAGGAAAAGAACCTGTAGTTGTTGATAAAATTGATTCTTATGGTTATACTTTAGCCAAAGATGAACCAAAAAAATATAAAGAATTATATGAAAAATTAAGAAAAGTTTTAAAAGCTGATAAAATAAATGAAGAAGAGTATGCTAAACTAGTTTCAGAATTATTAGTGTTTGATTTTTATAATTTAAATGACAAATTATCAAAAAATGATGTAGGGGGAGTTCAATTTATAAAAGAAGAATATAGAAATAATTTTGTGTTAGAAGCAGAAGAAACAGTTTATAAGTATATTGAACATAATATTTATGGAGATAGAACTCAAAAATTACCAGTTGTAACTGATGTTGTTTCTGAAACAGTTACTGCTACAACATATAAATACAAAGATATAAGTGATGAAGAAGCTTATAAAGTAGTTGTTAAAGTAACATATAAAGAAGATTTAGGTTATCCAACTTCAGTTACTGTTGTTTTAATTCATGGTAATTCTAATTCTGATGATACTGATAAAGATAATATAAAAAAATTAGAAGTAATAAAAATGTATTAAATTTATAATAATACATTTTTTTTATTGTAAAAAAATTGTTTATATTGTAGAATTATATATATAGTAAGGAAGGTGTTATTAATGAAAGATAAAAAAGGATTTACTCTTATAGAAATTTTAGCAGTAATAATTATTATTGGTGTTCTTTTAACTTTAGTTATTTTAGGAATATCAAAATATTTAAAAGAAGGAAAAAATAAATATTATATTGCCTTAGAAAATCAAGTTACTTTAGCGGGGCAAGATTACTTTGCAGAAAATATAGTTAAGTTACCTACTGATGTAAATACTAATTCTTTAACTAGTAGTGATGTATTAGTATCCAATAATTATATTTCTAATATAATAGATGAAAATGGAGAAAGTTGTACTGCTAAAGTTGTTGCCACTAAAAATGAAAGTGGAACAATTTCTTATACTAGTTGTTTGAAATGCCCAAATTATGAAACTAAGACTGATTTATGTAGTGATATTATGAATCCATATTATCTTGTAGGAGCTAAAACATTTTATCATAAATATGGAACAACATACACTATTTCTTCCTTTGGCAATACTTTTAGAAATAATACTACTTCAGAAAGTATAACTGTTAATCCTGGAGAAGAAACTGAAATACAAACATTTTTAAATTCTGATACTAATATTGATAAGTGTCTTACTTTAAAATATTATGATAATGGAGTTTTAATAAAAGCTAATAAAGATGTTAATTTATGTCTAAAAGGTGGAAACTACAACATAAATACAGATGATGTATATTTTGTTTATAAAGATAGTATCAATATAACATTAGATTATTTTAAAAGAATAGTTACTGACACCGATGAGAGTTATGAATTTGCTGATCCAATTAATCCTACTAATGATATTAATGAAATAAAAGCATATTTAACTGATGTTAATAATATTGATAGTACTACACCATATAAATTAAAATATAAATTTAGAGAAAAAACTTGGACAATTAATTTATATTTAACAGATAAAGAAGATTTTGAGTATGAATGTAAACAAGGAGAATGTGATATCACAATACCATATACAGATACTTTTGTTATAGTCATGTATGGTTCTTCTGGTGCTAATGGTGGGGGTAAAGGAGCATATATTGAAGCTACTATTGATTTTACTAAAGGAGACAATTTACATGTTATAGTTGGAGATATTATAAAATATGGTGGCGGAGGTATTGGGGCAACTGGTACTTATAATGGGGGAGGAGCTACTAGTATTTCTTTAAATAATAATATATTGCTTACTGCTGCAGGTGGTGGCGGTGGTGCTGGAGGAAGAGATGGTGGTACTGGTAATGGTGCAGGTGGAACATCAGTAGGATCTGGTACTGGAATTTCTGGAACTAAAGGTGGCGGAGGAGCTAGTAGTTTAGCTTATACAAAAACAACAACAACAAAAACTAATATTTGTATTGATTCCAGAAGAGATTGTTATAATGAAACCTATGAGTGTACTGGCACATGTTATAGAAAGGTATCGGATTCCACTGATTGTAGTGCTTGTGGAGATCCTGATAACTGTGTTAGATGTGTAACTACCGAAGCATATGAATGCTCTAAGACTTGTACTGAAAGAGTATGTGATAGTTATTGTGCAGAATATAAAACAATTACAACAACAACAACAATTCCAGGAAAATCTGGTTTTGGAGGAGCAAATACAATATTACAAGTTGAAGCTATTAAATCATCAAAAGCAACTAATGGTTATAATGATAAAGAACAAGGCTATTTTAAAATTAATAATAAAGGGGATAATTAATTATGAATAAGAAATTTTTAATACTTATAATTATTGGCGTTTTGTTAATTTTAGTAGGAGGAATACTTTATTTTAAATATGATGATAAAAAGATTAACAATGTAAAAATTGGAGTCATAGAAAATGATAAGGTTTGCAATTATCAAAAGATATTGTATACTGATTCAAAATATGCTTATTTTGTTCCATGTAATTATGATTATATTGCAATAAAAGATAATAAAAAATATTCTATAGAAGAAGCTTTAAAAAACAACTTGATATTCAATGATGAATTAAATAATCTTTTAGAAAATAGTGAAAAAAAGACTATCAAAGATTTTGATTTTGAAATAAAAGTACCAAAAATATGTAAATTAGAAAAAATTAATGATAGTATTTATACTTTTTGTTTAGATGATATTTATATCTCTATTGATAAAGGAAATAAAATTTTATTAAAAGATACTTTGGATAAAGATATTTCTTCTTCTGAATTTATTGCCTATATGTTATATCTTTCTGATAAGACAAGTACATATAGTAATCATAATGTTTATGAGTCTTTTGAATTTAGTATTTTAGAATGTAAGGATAAGTTTATATTAAGTTATTCTGGTATAGATTATTTATATGATATATGTGAGTAATATTGTTATAGAAAGGTTTTATTTATGAATATCGATAAAAAAGGATTTACGCTTATAGAAATTTTAGCAGTAATAGTTATTCTTTCAATATTATCTTTTATTGTCGTAATAGGTATTCAAAAATATATGAAAACAGCAACAACGAGTTATTATGATAGTTTAGTTTTTCAATTAGAATTGTCAGCAAAAAATTATTATGCAGACAACAATAATGAATTACCTAATAATATAAATTCCTATGTAAAGTTATATGTTTCAAAATTAGAAACTGATAATTATTTATCTACTAAAGTTGTTGATAAAAATGGAAATAGTTGTAGTGATGAAAGTTATGTTTGTGTAAATAAAAAAAATGGACAATATGGTTATTATGTGTATTTAAAGTGTGATGGAAAAGTAATAAAAGAAAATATTATAGATTGTGAAGAAACAACTATTCCAGATACTAATTTAGATACAAGTGGAGCAAATGCACCAGAGTTAGTAACAGGAATGATACCA
>CAZRBE010000021.1:0-11612 GCA_964598285.1 uncultured Mycoplasma sp. | reverse complement strand
CATTTCCATATTCGTCAATATGTTTTACATCTTCAAAATTTTTATCAGTATATGTAGTTTCAATTTGATTCATTATTTGCCTCCTTCAAATTCATCATGGTATTTTAGCTATATAAATTCTTCAAACAATCAGTTAAGCATTCATCTGCACTCTTATCAAAATCAGAAAAAATGATTTTAACTAATTTACCATTACATTTAAATATATATGGATTTTTTGCTTCATTTATAAAATCTAAAATTCTTTCATTACTAGATTTTCTTTTATTTATCTTTATAGAACTAATTTCATCAACTTCCTCTAACTTTATATCTTTTAGCTCCATATTTTTACATCTATCAAGTTTTTCTTTTAATTCCTTTAAATTATATTTATTCATAATATCACACTCCTATCTAATAGAATACATCTAAATTTAATTAAAGTTAAATGTGCAAATATTATAGGGGGTGTCAATCTTGTAACCACCTTAGTAATTCTATCAATAAAAAAGTGTATTTCTGTCAATTTTTAATAAAAATATGCTTCTTTTAGATATTTTTCAGCAAAAGATGTAAGGAACAAATTCGTGTAAACCCTTTATTTATAAGGCTTTGGGTAGAGGTATCAATTAATCGTAATCAATCAGTTGATTACATTTTTTTGTAACCCCCATTTTCATCATTATTTAATTTATTTTGTTTTCTTTCTGCTCTTTTTTGATACATATTTTTAGTCATTTTAATTACCTCCTTTATTTTATTAATGAAATATCTCTATTTATTATAATTGGAGCAAATCCTTCAATTTCGTCGTACAATATTCCTTCTGGTATTTCATTGTATAAATATATTTTTTTATTAGATCTAAATGCATCATATATTTCTAAGAAAGTCGCTCCTCCTAGTGTAATTTTTTATAGTATTATTATCTTTTTCTTTGTCAAAATTCAACACCAATACTGCATCCATTTTTGAAATAGTTTTTTCACTCTGTTTATACATTTGAGACTTAAACTTTTGATGTTCTTTTTTTCCTAAATTCCACATTTTTTCTTCAATTGTTGGGTCATCATAGCAATTAGGTAAATAAACTTCAATATTATTTTTCTCTAATTCATCCTTAATTATTGGAATTTTATTATAAAAATTTTTACTACATATTATTAATACTTTCATTCATTTCCCTCCAAATTTTCACTGCTATTATTACCCACTTTTAATTTTTTTATCTTTTCAGCATTATTCAATATATCTAATTGATATTTAGCAATACCATCCAATACTTCAAATCTTTCTTCTTTACTTTTACCTTCTTTTATTAATTCTGCATTATGAGATTCTAAATTTGATAATACTGTTAACTCATTAATTGTAGCATAATCTCTTACATTAGATGTTTTGGCTAAATTTGGATTTAGTTCTCTCCACTTTTTAGCAGTTGTATTAAATACTACTACATTTAGTATATCTGCTTCTTCTGCATACTTTATCCATTCCCTATTTTTATAAAAATCATTATCTGGCAAAATATAATTCTTAATGGCATCAGTATGTATTAAATAATTATTTTTTGTAAGTATTCTTTTTACATCCCATTCTCTATTTTTATTTTCTAATTCTTTTAATCTTTCAAATTCTTTTATTAAATATAATTTAAAAACTGGACTAATAGCAGAAGCAAACTCAAAAGCTATATCTTTATGCGCATATGTTCCACCATTTTTACCTGGCTTAGAATACATACCAATAGCATTTGTCTTTTCACACCATTCAGTTATACTTGGTGTAAATGTCAATAATCCAACTTGTTTTCTAAAGTGTTCAGATTTGAACACTTTAAAATTAGGATTATATAGTTGCTCCCACGCAGTTAAAAAATCTAATGTACTTCTATTTCTTAACCAATTTCTTATAACATCTGCTGCTCTTGATTTATCACTTTTAGATTTTGCAATATCTGAAATGCAAATATAATCTTTTTCATTTAAATTTGTTACATTAATTGGAATACTTTGAACTTTAATTATTTTATTTGGCATATATTCATCTCCTTTTCTGTAGGTGGGTTTCAAGCGTGTAATCACCTTACTAATTCTACCCCAAAAATGACTCAATTTTTGCGTTTTTTTATAAAATTATGCTATTTTAATGCTTTTTTTAATAAAAGATGTAAAAAGCATTTTTGTGCAAGCCCTTTACTTATAAGGATTTTGCTGGGGTTAAAATTAATTGTAATCAAACAATTGATTACGATTTTATTAAGAACATTATTATTATCATCAGAATTCTTTTTATCTTTACTTTCTCTTAAATATTTTTTGTACATTTTATCAATAATAAAAACCTTTAAACTTCTTTCTAAATAATTGTATCATACTTACTATTTATTTAGGAATAATTTAAAGGTAATCATCTTAAATTTTTGTTTAAATATTATTTATCTAATGTTTAGCTTGCTTCATTTATTGTATATCCATCTTTAACATGTTTATATGTACCTACTAATTTATTATCATAATATAAACTTAAAATTTCATCTTTAATTTCATATTTATAAGTTGTTTCTTTACCAGTTGATTGATTTTGAATTATTAACTCTGTATTAGTGCTTTTCCAATCATAGTGAGCTAATATATAGAATGTTTTATCTTCATCCTTATAAAAACCATCCCCACTGTTTTTTGCATCAGTTAATAAATAAGCAATACCTGTATCATCATCATGCCAAACACCTTTTAAAGATTCTGCCTTATTACCAGATAACTTTTTAAATATTTGTGTTCCCTTTTTAACAAACGTAGCAGTACCTGCTGAATCTGATATTGTAAAAGTTTGAGTTTTTAAATCACAACTCAGAGTATAACTTTTAGAATAATTAAGTTCATCAATAACATAATTAATTTTCAAATTATCACCACTAATGCTCCATGAAGTAGAATAATTTAAACTATTAAGTAAAGCAGTACCTGTATAATCTTCATTAAATGAATATATAGTAGATATATTTTCAACTTTTTCCCATGAACTTACTTTAACAATCATTTCTTCACAACTACTATAAATTTCTTTCTTAGTACATCCAAACATAACAAAACAAATAATAATTACTAGCCATAACATAACTTTATTTTTCATTTTCTTTTTCTCCTTTTACTACCTATATACTAACACTTTAATAATAATTTTACAAATATTAATTATTATTAATTTTATAAAAATAGATATAATAAAAACCTTTAAATCATAAACTAAATAATTATAATATATTTATATTACTTATTTAGTGAAAATTTAAAGGTAGTTATATTTAAATCTTTTAAAATATTAATGACAATTACACTTACAATTACTTGTGCCATTGTTCCAAAAGAAAATAAAAAACACAATTATAATTATAAGCCATATCCAAGAACCTCCACCAAAATAACTATTATTACAATAAGGATTTCCACACATAAATTAATATACTCCTTTCATTAGTATTATATTAAATGAAATATCCCCTAATTATAATGAATTACCTATTAAAAAAAGAATAAATTAATTACTCTTTCTTATTCTTACTATCTTATTCTTTTTGAAAAATTCTGGAACTTCTGCTTTAACAAAATATTTTTCTTCCCAAATACTCTCAATATCTCTACCAATACTTTGAATAGTAATCATATTTTTGCTTTTTTCTGTTACAAAACCAAATAAATCCTCAAAAACAAAATCATCATGATCCTCAAAATTTACAAATTTTTCAGATGCTGGTTCCACATAATCTCCTACTTCAATTTTCATAAAAACCTCCTAATTAATACTTCCAAATGGAAATATAGAAAAAGTTACTTTACCCATAATCGTTTTTTCATCAAAGCAATCAAAAAACCTGCTGTCAAGCGAATCATCTCTATTATCTCCCATTACAAAATAACAATTTTTTCCTATTTCTCCCTCATAAATAAAATCTGCTGTTTCTTCAGTTAAAAATGTTTCTTCTATTTTCTTTCCATTTATATATAGTATATTATCTTTAAACTCTAAAGTTTCTCCTGGGAGACCAATTACTCTTTTAATAAATTTTTCATTTTTATAATGAATAACTACAATATCAAATCTTTTTATTTCTTTGAATTTATATTCATATTTATTTAAAAGTAATATATCTCCATCTTTCAAAGTTTCATTCATACTTGATCCATTAACTCTAACAGGAGTTACAATATACGTTCTTACTAAAATTACTGCTAATATAATAATTAAATAAATTAGTAACTCTTTTTTATTTTCTTTTTTCATATTCTTAACAAAAAAAGGCCAAAGCCATTATTTTTGTCCTCTTTCTTTTAATCTGTATTGGCCTATATAATTCTTTAAGAAATTTAGTTTTGCTCTTCTTGCTTTTCCTTGTTTTAAAATAACAATATTAGCAATTTTAGGTGAATGAATTGGAAATATTCTTTCTAGTCCAACACCATAAGATTCTTTTCTAACTGTAAATGTCTCACTTAATCCTGAGCCTCTACGACCTATGACTATTCCTTCATATGCTTGAATACGTTCTTTTTTTCCTTCAATTATTTTATAATCTACACGAACAGTATCTCCAACACGAAAATCAGGAATATCATTTTTGATTTGTTTAGCTGAAATTTTATCAACTTTATTCATTATCTATTCACTCCTTTTTTCTAGCAATCATAATCATTTGAAAATTTGAAAAGCGGATTGCCTATAACGACGTTAATTATAGCACACAATAATTTTTATGTCTAGTAAATTTATCTTCCTTTTGATTTTTTATCTTCATAATATGATTTTGTCTGTTTCATATTTAAAGCTATTTTTCTAAGCTTTATTTCATTTTCAATAATATCAAGTTTTTTTAAAAGTAATTTATATTCTTTTTCTTCCATATATTCTTGATATTTGTTTTTTAAAAGCTCTCTAAATTTTGCTATTTCTCCTAAAACAAAATTTAAATTACCATCAGCATCCCCATCATCTTCATCATCTTCATTATAAATAACTGCTGTCATCTTAATTATTTTTTCTAAACTGCGTTTACATTTTTTATCTATTAATTTTTTAATTAATGAGGGATTAATTATTACCATTTTTTCTACATTAATTATATCTGTTAATTCTTTATCTTTTTTAGGTTTAAAATCTAAACCCTTAATTTTTTCATATTCCAAATAAGTTATTGCTTCTGTTATATTATCTTTAGTTACAATAAAACGTTTAGAAACAGCCATAAAATCACCTACTTTAATAAATCTTTTCTTTTTTCTTTAGTAATACGTAATTGTTCACTTTTTCTATACTCATCTATTTTTTTATGATCACCATTTAATAAAACATCAGGAACATCAAGACCTTTATAACTCCTTGGTTTAGTATAAACAGGATAATCAAGTAAATTTGAAGTAAAAGATTCACTTTCTAATGAACCATCACTTATTACACCATCTATTAATCTAGTAATAGAATCTGTTATAATCATTGAAGCTAATTCTCCTCCGGTAAGAATAAAATCTCCTACAGAAATTTCTAAGTCTGCTAACATTCTTATTCTATCATCAAATCCTTCATAATGTCCACAAATTATAATTAGATGTTTTTTATCTTTTAGTGTTTCTGCCATAGTTTGATTATAAGTTTTTCCATCTGGTGTTAGTAATATAATATAACTATCTGTTGTTTTTATACTTGCTACACAATCAAATATAGGTTGGCAAGTAAGAACCATTCCTGATCCACCTCCATAAGGTATATCATCTACTTTATGATTTTTATCTTTAGAATAATTTCTAAAATTAATTATATTAATATCAACTAATTTTTTTTCTATAGCTCTTTTAATAATTGATTGTGTTAAAAATCCTTTAAACATATCAGGAAAAATAGTTAATATATCAATTTTCATAATATCAACCCCTCTATATTATAAACTATAATAATTTTTTTATTTAAATCTATTTCTTTTACAAAATGACTATTATTAGGAATATAAAACTTTTCAAGTTTTAATAATTCATTACCCATAGAAACATCTATAATATCTAAAACGACTCCAATATTATTATCATTATATAATACATTTAATCCAATTAAATCTTCTTTTAAATATTTATTATCTAAAACTAAATCTGTTTTTAATATATACACATCACTTTGTTTATAATGTATAGCTTTATCTATATCACTTATATTATCTAATAAAACCATATCATAACACTTATGTTTACGATAACTTAAGATGATATGTTTTTCATAAAGTTTACCTATATACAAAGTAAAACCACATTTAAATATTAAATCTTTATATTTAAAATCAGATCTAATTTTCAATTCTCCATTTAATCCATGAGTAGTAATTATTTTACCAACATTTATATATTCCATAGTAACTCCTTAGATGTATATATTATACTATAAAATTAAAATAAAAAAAAGGAGTAACCCTTATTTTATATTGATATAAGAAAAAATTAGAAATTAAACAAATAATTTCTAATTTACAATTCTTGTAAATGTCTTAGTATTAAAGTCAATAAGATAAGTAAGGTAAAGTTTACCACCAGGCGTAGACTCTCCATTATATTCCTTTACTTGTATTATAAATTTTCCATCAGTTGAAATTTCGCCAACACCATATGTACCATAACTATATAAATCAACTCCAATACTTGCCATATATGAGGACTCATCTTTATTAATTACATAATCTTTACCATAAACAAATGGAAGCAAAGAAGTATTAGCATCTCTAGCATAATAATCATCATTATATAAAACTTCTACAGAATGATCATATAAATAATAAATTATTGAAAAATAGAGACAAGACACCTTTAAGGCAGAATATTTATCATATCCATAATCAAAAATATTATGCAAATAGTAGGAAGAAGAACACTCAATATCACTTTTTAAAGGAGCCTCATACTCATCAGGATAATATTTTTTTACAAAACCATTTTCATAATAATTTAGCAAAGCATTATAAATAGTATCAATGTTATCATTACAATATTTTATTGCTTCCGAAGTATCTACCTTACCCTCTTTGTCTAATACTTCCTTATCTTCTTTTATAAATACCTCATAAGAAATAAATCCTAATGCTCCTACTAACAAAATACTTAAAACTACTATCGCTATTATAAATTTTTTATTTTTCTTTTCTTCCATACTCTTTTCCTTCTTTCTTTAATGTTATTAACATTACACCTAAATTATATAATGTTACCCCCCCCGTCAATATTTTTAGTTATTAACAATTAACTTTTACACATAATTTTACATTAAAAAAAACTAATTTTTATCTAATTCATAAAGAATAATTGTTGTTGCCATTGCAACATTTAAACTTTCTGACAAATCATTAGTTTTAATATAAATATTTTCATCACAAATATCTTGGATTTCTTTTTTTAATCCATTTCCTATAACTAAAGCATATTTATCTTTTCTATTTATAGTAGATACATCTATTCCATTTATTACATCAGTACCATATATAATAATACCTTTTTCTTTTAATTCATTAATACATTTTACTAAATCCATATTTACTATATTTATATGAAATACAGCACCCTGAGTACCTCTTAATACCTTTTCATTATATAAACTACAAGTATTATTACCCAATACAATAGTATCAATATTAAATGCCAAAGCACTTCTAATAATAGTGCCTAAATTACCTGGATCTTGTATTTCATCTAATAATAAATATTTATTACCAATTAAATAATAATTATTAAAAGTATTACATACTCCAATTATAGTAGGACTTTCTAAATCAGTTATTGATTTTATTTCTTCTTTTGTTAAACCATCTAAAGAATAAACATCAACATTCATATTAGCTTTAATTGCTTCCTCTATTAAATGAGAATTTTCTAATATAAATTTTTTTTCTATATCTCTATATTTTTTATTTCTTAACTTTCTTATTTCCTTTAGCTTAATTTTACTAATTTCTTTTATTTCCATAACAACCTCTTTATATAATATTTTTCATTTCTTTACGATATTTCTTATAATTACCAATATTTTTTTCTACTAAAGCCCAAAAATTTTTAGAATGATTAGGATATATTAAATGACTTAATTCATGAACAATTACATAATCTAAATATTTAGTATCTAATTTTATTAATTCTAAATTTAAAGTAATTACTTTTTCTCTAACATTACATACTCCCCATTTAGAAGTCATTTTACGTATTTTTAATTTAGGATATAAAATATTTTCACTAAATTTATTATACATGTAATCTAGTCTTTCTAAAAACAACTTAGAAGCTTCTTCTTTATACCATTTATCTATGTTAAATGTTTTACCTATAAAAACTTTATTATTGCCAAAAATAAGCTTTTTACTATCTATATAACATATCTCATAATTAAATCCTAAAAACAATAATTTATTTAAGTGATCACTTTCTTTTTCTTTATAAATCATTAATTGTTTATTAATACTATTTAAATTATCATTTATAAATTTTTTTATAGTTTTTTCACTCATATATTTAGGACAAGTAATATATATTCTTAAATCTTTCTTTACTCTTAAATACATGTTTTTATTATTTTTATAAGTAATAATAACTTCATATAATTGGTTATTTATTTCTATATTCATTTATTTTTCTTTTACTCTTTGAAATATAGAATTATCATTATATAAATTATTTTCAGAAAAATATTTTATAAATTTATTTAATTTTACTCCATTATCACTTTTTAAATGTTGGTTTTCTTTAGGAGATAAAAATATTTCATAATTTTTATCAGTTGAAAAACAGGGAAATTTTTCACACAAAATGGCAGAATATTTTTTTATTACTTTAATTTTTAGTAATTTAATTTTTATATTTTGCTGCAGATTAACATAATTTTCTAAATCATCTAATAAATTAATTGGACTTAAACTTTTTATATAATCTTCATAAGTCATATTTCTTAACTCATCTTGATAAGATTTCAAATATTGTTTTCTTTTTTCTCCAACAGATTTATTTATTAATATTTCAAGTAATGAATATTCTCTAATTAAATATTCATAAAAAGATTTCTTTAGTAAAGTATCTTTATAAATCTTTAACCTTTCAAAATAATTATATCCTTCATTATCTTTTAAATCATTATCTTTCAGTAATAAAACTTCTAATTTATCTAAAGTATTATTAGAACTATCATTTAAATTAAACAAAGAAGTTATAAAATAAGCATTAGAAGATAAATAATCAACTTTGTCAGTAAATCTCTGTTGATATTTTTCAGAATTAACCATCATATTTTCCTCTCTTTCAACATTATAATAACATAATAATAAATTTTAAACAATTTTAAATTTTATTATTCAAATTTAAATAGATATGCTACAATAGAAATGGTGATAACATGAAAACAATATATAAAATATTTTCTATTATAATACTTGTAATTGCTACTGTCTTTTTAATCATATATGTTTTTTATGATTCCTTATATATATATTATAAAACTAATATTTCAGATGAAAGAAAAAATGTTTATGTAATAAATAATGAATATGCCAAAACAACAAATTATAATTATGTATCCTTAACAAATAATTTTATTGCAAAAGATTATAATCAATTAAAAAATATTTTATATACTATTGTTAATAGTGGAGAAGATGATTTTACTTTTTATTGTGATTTTTCCTATACTACTTGTACAGAAGATTTTAATAATATTATAAATAATCAAGATATTTTATCAAGTATTAATAATTTTGTTCATCCTTATAATTCATTTACTATGATTACTGCAAGTAATTATAATAATGAAAAAATAAATATTGTAATAGAAAAAAAATATACTGCAGGAGATATAAATACTATAAATGATAAAGTTGATGAAATAATAAAAAACAATATAAATAATTTTATGAGTAATACAGAAAAAGTAGCAATTATTCATGATTATATAATTAATACAAGTACTTATAAAGATAGTGATAATATTAATAAATATGATAAAGCAAATGATATATTAATTAATCATGTAGGGATATGTAGTGCTTATACTGATGCAATGTCTATATTTTTATACAAATTTAATATTGATAATTATAAAATTGCTTCTAATAACCATATTTGGAATTTAGTTTATATAAATAATAATTGGTTACATTTAGATTTAACTTATGATGATCCAGTAGTAAGTGATGGTAGTACTAGATTACTAAAAGATATGTTCTTAATAAATACTAATAAATTAAAATCATTAAATAGTAATATACATACTTTTGATAATACTATTTATAGTGAAGCAAAATAACAGCTAATTAACCTGTTATTTTATTTATTATTTCTTCTTTTGATATATTATCTACATCTAACCAAATAATATCTTTAAATTGATTATTAAAAAAAGTATATTGTCTTTTTGCATAATTTCTAGAAGCTTGTTTTATTTTATCAATGGCTTCTTCTAATGTAATTAAACCATCAAAATAATTATATAATTCTTTATATCCTATCGCAGTATTTATAGCTCTAGTTTTAATATTTTTATCATATAAAGATTTTACTTCATTTAATAAACCCTGTTTTATCATTAAATCAACTCTATCATTAATAATTTTATATAAATTTTCTCTATTTCTTGTTAAACCAATAAGTTTAAAATTATATAATTTAGTATCTTTATTTTGTTTATTGTCAAAACTATAATCATATAACAAAGCTTTTAAATATAAACCAGTTCCTCCTACTATAATAATATTTTTATTTTCACTTAATAATTTATTTATAATATTCCTTCCATCTTTTTGATATTCATATACAGAATAATCTTCTTTAATACTTTTGATACTTAATAAATAATGTTTGATATTTGACATTTCTTCATTAGTAATTTTATTAGTACCAATATTTAATTCTTTATATATTTGCATACTATCACAATTTATAACAGAAGCATTAAGCTTTTTAGCTAATCTAATAGAAATATCTGTTTTACCAACTCCAGTAGGTCCAATTATAGCATATATCATATTATTTAATCCTTAATAAAGATTTTTTCATTTCTGATACTGTAATAAAATTTTTTTCTTCATACATTTCTAATTCTTGTTTTAATAAAATAAGAAATTCTTTTATAGTTTTATTATCACTATTAATAGAAAATGTTTGATAGTATAAATTTAATAAATTTCTTCTTTCTTTTATAAAATCTTCAGGAATAGGAAAAAAGCTACCATATCCTTCATTTAATCTTTGAATATTATTATTTTCTAAATCTTGTATTAGATTATCATTAAGATAATAAAAATCTGTATCTATTATCCTTAAATGGCCATCATAAAGCATATTTTTAGGTTGTATATCATTAATTACAATATTAGTGTCACTTAATATATCTGTATCAGAATAACTATTTGAAACTGAAGAAATCAAATCATCAATACCTATATCTTTGTGATTTAGATCTAATGAATTAATGTATCTACTTATAGCAGCAACTATTTTTTTATTAGATTTAATTAATTTTTCATAGAAAATATAAGTATCATTATCAATACCCACTAAATTAGGATCAATAAAATTTTTCTCCATTGGTTCATAAAATATTTTCATCACTTTTAAATCATCTAC